>CAYJCQ010000116.1:0-2514 GCA_964368725.1 uncultured Candidatus Saccharibacteria bacterium | reverse complement strand
GGCGATGATTGACACGGTCGGGAAAACATTCAACCTGACCGAAGGCGAAAAAAACCTGCTCGTTGAAGTTGAACCGGGACAGGGTCTTTTCTTCGCCGGACTAAACCGCGCCGCTATACAAATAGTCGCTTCTTACGCCGAGGATAAGGTTATCACAACCAAGCCGGAGCAGATTCTTGAGGGGAAAAAATAATCCATGGGAGAAGATTTGGAGAAAAAGGAAGAACAAAAAAAATTTTCCGCTTCGGAGCTTTTGTTGGGTTCTTTGTTTTTCCTGTTCCTGGATGCGGTTGCGGCTATAATTGATTTTACCGGCTTCGGTTTGGCCATCGCTCCGGTTATCCAGGGCACGGCCACAACCGCAAGCGCTTATTGGTTTAAGTCAAAGGGCAGTAAAAAAGCAACCGGCATCGGGCGGATGCTCACGAAATATCTTGCCAACTTTTTGCCGCTTCTGCCTACCCTTACCGTCATATTCCTGATAGAAAGTTATTTGCATAACCATCCTGAAAAAATAAAGATCGCCGGCAATTTGGCCCAAAAAACGGCATAAACAACCATGAGGAAAACGCTTTTTATATTCATCCTTTTAACGATAGTGATCTTGTCCGCGCCTCGGGCCGGGGCGCAAAATCCGGAACTTTTTATCACCTGGAGAGCCGAAAACTATACGCCGCCCGGCTATTCCGGCAGAGTCCTGCCTTCGGTCGGGACGCCAATGGAAGCATCTTTTGAGCTTGTGGACGGCGGCAAGATAATTGATGTTTCAAAATATGAAATCCGCTGGCTTTTCGGCGATCGCTTCTATAAAACCGCGACCGGCCTCAAAACCCTGTCCTATGCGCCGTCCCTTACGAGCGAGAGCGTGCCGTTAAAGATAACCGTGGTCGGCTATAATGGCGGGGATATGGAAAAAGAAATTACCATCCCGATCGCGCGCCCGGAAATCGTTATCGCCGCGCCATACCCAAACCGCGAGATAGGGCCGGGCAAAAATATTTTCCGCGCCCTGCCGTATTTCTTTAATATACAATCCCCCTCGGAGCTCTCTTTTGAATGGTTGGTAAACAAAGAAAAGGCCGTCTCCGGCGGCGAAAACCCCGATTCCCTTGAATTGGATACGCCGGAGGAAGCGCGAGGACTGCAAATCGCGCTGTCGGTCTTTGCCCAAGGCCTTAAGAATCCGTTGGAATTCGCGTCGTCGTTTATGTCGTTTTTTGTGCGCTAACCATGAAAAAGCTGATTTTTACGATTATGCTGATAACCGCCCTTCTTGGCGCGGCGCGGCTCGCTACCCAAGACACGTTCGCCTACAATCTCGCGGTACCGCTCCCCGGCTATGGCAATTTTTCCGGAGCAACCTCGTCCCAGGATCCGGCCGAGTATATTAAATTCATTTACGCTTTTTCAACCGGCTTCGGGGCGCTCCTGGCCATTATAATGATCGTAATAGGCGCTATACGCTTCACGGTATCGGAAACAATTCCATCAAAAGAAGACGCCAAAAGCCAGATTACCAACGCGATCTGGGGCCTTGTTCTGCTTCTTGGCGCTTATGTGATAGGGACTACTATTAACCCGAAAATAGACCCCAAAAATCCGACTATTCCTAACCTCTTAGAGCCGTCTCCGCCGGCCACCCAAGAGATCTGCATAGACGGCATAGACAACGACGGCGATGGCGACATTGACTTAGCCGACTCCGACTGTCAACAGCCCTCGCCAACCCCGGGGGGCGCCCAACCGTCTTGTTCAATATCCGCCGGTTCCGCGTCCGGTCCCGCGCCCTTTACGACAACCATAATCTGGAACGCATCCAGTGAGAATCCGCCGTTCTTCTGCAACCCTCCGGACGGATCGGGGGGCGCATCCGGCTCCATACAAGCGACTTTAAACACTCCCAACACCAGCGCGACGTATTCACTTTCCTGTTCCGATTCCGCGGGCGGCTGTACTAATTCTGTTACGATAAAAGCGACTAACCCCACTCCCACGCCTACACCAACCCCATAAAACCATGCTTAAACGCGCAATTATCATTCTAATAATTATCGCGATTGTCGGAGGCATCACTTATCTCCTCTGGTATCTTGGCCGCGGATCCTCGCCGCTACCGGAGCCGTCAGTGGGCGGGCCATTGCCGGTTGAAGAAATAAATGGAGAAAACGGCGAGCGCCGCTCGCTTAGTATTATTTCTTCGGAGCGCGTCTTCGGATACTGGGAACACAAAGAAACTGGAGACATCTGGTATTTTACCGAAGACGGCAGGATTTTCGTAATCGCGAAAGACGGCAAGGAAACTAACGTCTCGCCGCAATCGGTCAAAAACCTGCGCGGCCTCAAGGCCTCTTACGACGGCGCTTTCGCTCTCGTCTCTTACGGGACTCCTGACAGGATTCTTTTCGCGCTCTATGATACCGAAGCAGCCAACTGGCTGAAACCCCTGCCCCAGGGAACTTCCGCCGCTACTTGGAATCCGGCAAAAAACGAGCTGGCGTATCTGAAAGACGAAGG
>CAYJCQ010000115.1:0-2529 GCA_964368725.1 uncultured Candidatus Saccharibacteria bacterium | reverse complement strand
CCTCCCAGTATGAGTCCAGCGCGTAGGTTGCAAAGAGAGATATTTCGAGTACTTGGCCGCGGGTGTTTTCACCTAGAACTTCTATATTGTAGCCGTCCACGGTTATGCGAAAAGACATCAGGTGAACCAGGGCATAGGGCGCGCCATTAATCACCCGGCTACGGTTTTTTTCAAGGTAACTATTTATCATGTTTTGAAGCTCGGAGGGTTCAATAATCTCGCGCGGGCGCTTCCGGACTTTGCGCTCGGCAATTACTTCGTTAAATGTAAAGTGGCTTCCCAAGCCGATCAGCGTCTGATCCGGCACGCGCCCGGCTTCCTTTACATACTGAAAAATCATCCGGCGGAGGTATTCGCTGATGGGCGTTATTATGTCGCTTGCGGCTTCGCGCCGCGGCAGCTCAAAATACTGTTTTTTGATGGCGATGCAGTTGTTTTCGCTTGCGTCGTGATCAAACAGCAATGAGCGCACGGCGGCGTTAGAGCCGAGGTCAATCGCGACGAGATGCCGTGTTTTCTTTTTGCCGGCCAACCGAGAAAAAAAAGCGCCCATAGAGCAATTATAGCATAACGCGGCGGGTTATGTGCATTATCGCGGTTTAACCGCTATTCTCACGCGCCGGACACCGGCGGAGGAGGATTCTTCTTTAATTATGCGAAATTTGCCTATTTCGCCGGTGCTTTGGACATGCGGGCCGCCGCAAAGCTCGCGGGAAAACGGGGTTTTTGCGTCGCCAACGGTATAAACGCTTACGCGCGGAGGATATTTCCCTTGGGTGAAAAACAGGGCTCCGGACTTTTTGGCATCTTCCAAGTCCATCTCTTCGCGGGTTACCGGTATGTCGCGGGCTATGGCTTCGTTTACGATGTCCTCAATCTGCTTGAGTTCTCCGGCTTCAACTTTTCGCGGGAAGCGGAAGTCAAATCTCGCGCGCTCGGCGGTGATGTCCGAGCCCCTTTGCTCGACCGTGTTGCCGAGCACGCGGTGAAGCGCCGTATTGAGAAGATGGGTTGCCGTGTGCAGCCGGGTTACCTTTTTTATCTCCTCTTCATTTCCGGCCTTAAGCTCGCCGGTGTCCATTACAAGGCCGTGTCCGCCGAATTTGCGTTCGGCTCCGGCGCGGGAGGTTTCCTGATGACGGGTGGACTCCCGGTCAAACCCGGCGCGATCCAATTCAACTTTCTTTTCCGCCGCCAGTTCCTCGATAAGTTCAACCGGGAAGCCGTAGGTCTGATAGAGATTGAATGCCTCAACACCGGAAATTTTTCCGGACTCCGCCAGCTTATGAAACTCCTTGATGCCTCGCTCAAGCGCCCGCTCGAATTTCTTGTATTCAAGAGAAATCACTTCGGAAATTTCTTTTTCTTTCGCAACTTCCGGGTACGGGTCCCGGTACATCCGCGAAACAATTCCGACGAGTATTTCATGCCAGCCCGTTTTCAAGCCCAGAAGAAGAGCATAACGCGCCGCGCGCCGCAAAAGCCGCCGAAGCACATATCCACGGTCAACATTCGAAGGACGAATACCGTCCGCAATGAGGAATGCCGAGGCGCGGATATGATCGGTGATTATGCGGAAACTTCCGGCTTCATCGCGGTAGCTTTTTCCAGTTCTGTGTTCGAGCTCGCTCGTGAGAGGCGAGAAAAGGTCGATTGCGAATATGTCCGGATCGTCGTTTAAAGCGGCGGCCAGGCGCTCAAGTCCTCCCCCAAAATCGACGTTTTTCTGCCGCAACTTTTCAAAACCGCTTGCGGTTTTAACATATTCCATAAATACGTTATTCCCTATTTCCATAAATCGTCCGCAATCGCAATTCACGTGGCAAGGCAGATCCCGCCACGGAGATTTCTCATGCAGGCCGTGTTTCTCGCCGAAGTCCCAAAACATCTCGCTGTCGGGGCCTCCGGGCTCGTCAATCGGCATGGCATCCGGCGTACCGAAACGCGACCACCAATTCTTTTTTTCGCCGTAGTAGAAAATGCGGGCGTCCTGCATGCCGTTTTTTTCCGGAAGATCCGCAATCTCCGCATCGACGCCGCGCTCTTTCAAGAGTTTCTGCCAAAGAAGCGCAGTTTCTTCATCTTTCGGGATGCCGAGCGCCTCGTTCCCCCGAAAGCAAGTGAAGTAAATGCGTTTCGGATCGAGGCCGATTTCTTCGGTTAAAAATTGAAACATCCAGGAGATCTGCTCCTCCTTGAAGTAATCGCCGAAGCTCCAGTTTCCGAGCATTTCAAAAAAAGTGGTGTGCCGGTTATCGCCCACCTCCTCGATGTCCTGCGCGCGGAAACTTTTCTGCGAATCCGCTACCCGTTTTCCCATCGGATGAGGCGTCCCCAAGAAGTACGGCAAAAGCGGTTGCATGCCGGACCCAGTGAAAAGCGTGGTCGGATCGTCGGGAATCAAAGAAGACGACGGCACGATTTTATGCCCCCGTGTCTCGAAAAAATCAAGGAATTTTTGGCGGATTTCATGGGATTGCATAGCGGAATGATAGTCGGAATGGGATATTTTTTCCAAAAAAGCACCCA
>CAYJCQ010000114.1:0-2559 GCA_964368725.1 uncultured Candidatus Saccharibacteria bacterium | reverse complement strand
TACAGCATAGTCATCTCGTCCTTTGAGCCCTTGCGGCGCGAGATGGCACGAATGGCTTTGCAAAAATTGATTAAAGACGGCCGCATCCAGCCGGCAAAAATAGAAGAAAAGGTTGAAGAGGCGAAAAATGAGCTTTCCAAGAGAATGTCGGCGATCGGCGAGCAGGCGGCGCTTGATGTCGGCGTAGTTGACCTGCCTAAAGAAATTATCCAGCTTCTGGGCCGGCTTCATTTCCGCACCAGCTACGGACAAAACGTGCTTGTGCACTCGGTGGAGATGGCTTATATATCCGGCATGATAGCCGCAGAACTCGGCGTGAGCGTGGAAGTCGCGAAAAAAGGGGCGCTTCTTCATGACATAGGTAAGGCGATCAGTCATGAGGTGGAGGGAACGCACGTTGAGCTGGGCAGAAAAATTTTGAAAAAATACGGCGTTGATGAAAGGGTAATCCGGGCCATGGAGGCGCATCACGAGGAATATCCTTTTTCCACGCCGGAATCTTTCATAGTGGCGGCCGCGGACGTGCTTTCCGCCGCACGCCCTGGCGCGCGCAGGGACACCGTTGAAAATTACCTTAAGCGCCTTGAGGAGCTTGAGAAAATAGTAAACTCCTTTCATGGCGTCAGGAATTCTTACGCTCTTTCGGCGGGCAGGGAAATCAGGGTTTTTGTGGTGCCCGAGAAGATTGACGATTTCGGAGCGCTTCAGATGGCAAAGGACATCGCGGCTAAGATCCAATCCGAGATGAAGTATCCTGGCGAGATAAAAATTAACGTGATAAGAGAGGTCAAGGCAGTGGAGTACGCCAGGTAGTAGAAACTCGACCATATTTATTTACACGCACGGCGCGCAGTCTAGTTTTCACTACCTGGTACACCAGTTGTTTAGTTGTTGACCCGATGTCGTTTTGCTATAATAAATCCAAGAGCTTTTAAACCAAAAAGGTCGAGGCAATGCGTGTATTGGAATTAGATCAGCGAAATATTATGAAGAAAGATGGATTAGTGGAAGCGGTGATGAAAGCCGCGAATATTGAGGTCAAAAAGCAGGCGATGGCCGTGGTTGACGCGATTTTTGACACGATTGTAAAGACCATGAGCCGGGGCGAGGAAGTAGCCATACCGGGGTTCGGAACTTTTAAAGTCGCAAAGAGAGCCGCTCGGGAGGGCAGAAATCCCAAGACCGGCGAGAAAATTCATATTCCGGCTTCAACAAAGCCGAAATTCCGAGCGGCCAAAGTTCTTAAAGAGGCAGTTAAGTAGTGAATTATATTAATTAATACGTTTGCATCAGTAATCATAAAACCCGCCTAAAAGCGGGTTTTATGATTTGATTCAAGGTCTGAATTTCTTAATAAATTCGTTCAGTTCAAAGAACTTTTTGTAGGCGTTCCGCAGAGATCCCAATGATTTTTCCACCATAGATTTTATAAGCATCTCCGGTTTATCTTCGTCTGTTTTTTGCGGGGCCGGTTTTTCATCGATCAATAACTCACCGATTTTTTCTTCTTCGTTATTAGGCAGAAAGCGCGCCATAACATCGATCGCTTGGTTGTTGTATTCTCGGGCCTCGCGCAGTCGGAGCGCTGCCTCGTTTAACGCATCGCGGGTAAGTCCGGTATCTATCTTTGATTTTTTCAGTTCGGCGGCGATTTTCACGAAACGCTGATCAGCCACTTTGAGCAGCGCGCGGTTTTGGAATCCCAAAGCGAAAGCCGCCATGCGACGGAGAGCGGGATTATAAGTTGACGTCCGCCAGTCGGTGAATGAAGCGGCTAGGCCTTTAAATTCATCGGCGGTAATGGCGCCTTCAAGTTCGTCAAGTTCGATTTTGGCCGTATCGAGCCGGTTCAGAAATTGGTCAAGCGTTTCAAGATAGGAATCCAGAAGAATTATAAAAGGAGCTTCTACTTCCTGGATATGTTCAAGCTTTAATTTAAGCTCACCTGCTTCAAGGGAAGTGAATTCTATGATTTTACTTAAAGCCTCGCGTTTAAGCTGGAGTTCTTGATCCTCGCGCGCGCCAGGAGGGGTATTTTTGTGGAATTCTTCAAGCCGTCCTATGCTTTCCGCGACCGCGTCACGAGCCGCTTTAAGCGCTTCCGGTTGGGCCAGGGCGGTTCCGTGGACGAAAATAAAGGCGGCCAATAGGCCGAAGAATAATCTCGGTTTAGAAGTCATAGTTCTGTATTTCTTGGAGATAGGCGGTAATCTCGGCGGTCGAGTCGTCCAGATACTGGATTTCTCCGAGCTGGATTTGGAAGTCAATATTCCGGGTTTCCGCTTCAAGATCGGTATTACGCGCGATTTGATCGGTGCCCCGCAGAAAATAAGTAAAGCCGCCGACCGCGACCGCTACCAAGATGCTGGCTAAAACGAGCGCGGCGCTTAAACTCGCATTCTCGGCAAATTCGTAGCGCAGCGTTCCAAAAAGGCCGAGCTTATTTTGCGGGGTAAGAGTGATTAAGCGCTCCGAGCGCGATCGAAAATCACTGTTCGGCTCTATGGCCCTGCCTTCTTTTAAAATTCTTTTTAGAGCATGCTCAATCATGAATTTATT
>CAYJCQ010000113.1:0-2615 GCA_964368725.1 uncultured Candidatus Saccharibacteria bacterium | reverse complement strand
ATAAGCACAACCGATTCGGGGGTGCCGAACAACGAAACCGTTGATTATTTTCTCCGAAGCTCGCCGTCGCAGGCCACATCGCCAATAGTTACAGCGCCGGCTTTCAGTTGTTCTCCCGGGAAACCGGTAGTGACGATGACTCCCGCCTGCGACGCGCAAGAATCAATAATAACTTTAAACTGGGCAGCGACGGCCAACACCCTTAACTATAATATATGGCGCGGGGACACGGCCGGAAGTATTGCGCCTATTCCACCGCCGGCCGGAGTTACGACCGCAACGACTTTCACCGACCGGAATATTGAAGAAAATAAACTCTACTACTACAAGGTTGAAGCCGTCGGCAACGGCACCACGATTTCAAATACGGTGAGCGACACTTCTCTCTCCTGCGCGATTGTCCCGGATAAACCAGTTTTGACCTCCGGCAATGTTACACCGACATGCGCCGGGACGTCTCCGCGCGTGCTTTTGGACTGGCCGGATGCGGCCAATGCCCTGTCCTATACCGTGGTCAGGAATGATATTGATATTGCATCGGTAACCGAAAGCGTTTTCACCGACGGCAGTGTAACCGGCGGAGTGTCATACGTCTATAAGATAAGGGCCACCGGCTCGGGCGGGTCTTCCACTTCAGATCCGGTTACGGTTGGGGCCATTGACTGCAGCGGCCCGCCGCCGCCCCCGGTTTTAAATAGCGCTACGGTTATCCCGCGAACCACCAACGTGCTTTTGACTTGGAGCGATAACTCTCTTAACGAGGAGGGCTTTAGAGTTGACCGGACCGTGGCGGTTGGGGCGCTCGCGGCCAAGTCGTTGTTTGCCGGCGTTTTCAAATCCTTTGACCTTTTTGCTTCTGTCATTTCGCCCGATCTTCCGATCAACACCACGACCTACACCGACACTACGTCCCAAGAGAGCACCACATATGATTACCGCATCGGGTCTTTTAACGGCGCTTCGGTTGGTGGGCCCTCTTTCTCCGGCGTCTTAAGGATTTTTGTGCCCATCCCGCCGCCCGGCAACTTTTCAGTCGCAACTACCTGCGATCCCTCTGGGAGGAATATCACTTTTGACTGGGCGCCGGGAGCCGGCACGACGCCGGGCGGCGGAACGGTGAAATACAATGCCTACTGGGCGTCGACTGAGGTCGGATCGTACACTCTCCTGTCTTCGCCCTGCTCGGTTGATATAACTTCAACTTCGTGCACGGCCGATGTCCCGGTTTTCGGCGCGAAGTTATTCTATAAGGTAATCGCAGAGAATAACGGCGGGACGACCGAGGTTCCGGTGGTAAAACGTTGCACGCCGGTCCAGCCCAAATATCTTGAAATACTTCCGCCGTTTTAAGGCGTTCAGATGGGCCGAACCTGTCGAGGGGTTAACTAGGGTATAACTAAACTATTCTCCCATTCGCGCGAATTAGAGAAGATAGAAGAGTTGGGATCGAAAAAAATCAGCCCGTCCGAGAATTCTGTTTTCGTCATTGCGAGCCCCGTTAGAAATTTGAGCGCAGTCGGCTTCCAAAAAGCCAACTACGGTAAGTCTATCGGTCGCTAAACGAACACTATTCCCATGGCAAACTTCTAATGGGGCGAGGCTAGACTGTTCTAAAATGCAAAAATTTTACTTCCTGAGCTTGTCGAAGGATAAAATTTTGGCTTAAATATGTAACCCTTCGACGGGCTCAGGGACTAAAAATATAGTTTGAGGATGATCTGGGGGCGGCTTTTTGCTTTTTAGGTTTTGCGGAGCGTTTACCTGCTTTTGATTTCAATTTTTTCCATCGTGTCGCCGGGCGCGATTTTCTGGACGACGTCCATTCCGGAGATAACGCGGCCGAAAATGGTGTAGTTGGGGCCAAGCAGCGCTTCCCGCTTCATGATGAAAAACTGCGAGCCGTTAGTGTTGGGGCCGGCGTTGGCCATGGCGACAATTCCGGTTTGGTAAGGAAGGCGCACCGGCTCGTCTTCAAATTTGTAGCCGGGTCCGCCGGCGCCGCACCTCCCAGTTGCCGAAGGTGGCGAGCTTATCGAACCACAGTTCGGATCGCCGCCCTGGATGACCCACGACTCCACGCGATGAAAATTCAGCCCGTTGTAGTAACCTTCCTTGGCAAGATAAATAAAGTTACTTGCGGCTTTCGGCCCTTCATCTGCCAGAATCTCAAATGTTATCTCGCCCTTCGCGGTTTTGATGATGGCGATTTTGTTTTCAATTTCCGATTTCGGGAGGACGCCCGGGAATTTGTAGGTTTTCATGGTCGTTGGCGCGGCATTTGAATTTTCGCCCGCCGCCGAGTTGTTATCATTTAAAGTTAGTTCGGGTGTCGGCGCAAAACTCGCTGTTTCGTTGGCGTTGTTGCGGTTCGAAAAAGAACTCCAGGTGAAATAGCCGGCAACTACCAGTACCGCAAGACCTAAAAAAACAAGTGCTCCGCTTTTCATTTTTTTATTAAGATATGGTTACAAAACTATTTCTACTGTCCCGATGGGCTTTGCCATCGAGGATCCTCGATTCCGCTTGCGGAATCGGGACAATTTCGTTTTTTCGGCTGCGACTTCGTCATGCTGCCGAAAAAGATTTTCACCGTACTGCTAGTACGTTTCAAATCT
>CAYJCQ010000112.1:0-2626 GCA_964368725.1 uncultured Candidatus Saccharibacteria bacterium | reverse complement strand
TCTTTATTGTTGACCAGTTTACCGGCCGCCTCATGATCGGCAGGCGTTATTCGGGCGGGCTTCATCAGGCGATTGAGGCGAAAGAAGGCGTCGCTGTCCAGCAGGAGTCGCGCACCTACGCCACCATTTCAATACAAAATTATTTCAGAATGTATAAAAAGCTCGCGGGCATGACAGGAACCGCGCAAACCTCGGCGGAAGAGTTTGATAAGGTCTACAAGCTTGAAGTGGTGACGGTCCCTACGCATCAACCAATGATCCGCGAGGATCTGCAGGACTTGGTCTATAAGACGCGCGATGCAAAGTACGACGCAATCGTAAAAGACATAAAAGAGCGGCACGCTAAGGGACAGCCGATTTTGATCGGCACGGTTTCAATTGAGAAAAACGAGGAGCTCTCAAGGCGGCTTGCGCGAGCGGGATTGAAGTATGAAATGCTGAACGCGAAGAACAACGAACGCGAAGGCGCGATTATCGCCCAGGCAGGCCACGCAAGCGGAATCACGGTTGCGACCAATATGGCAGGCAGGGGAGTAGACATTATACTTGGAGGAAATCCTCCGAAGCAGGAAGAAGCGGAAAAAGTGAAATCGGCAGGGGGATTGCATGTGGTGGGCACCGAGCGGCACGAAGCGCGCCGTATTGATAACCAGCTCCGAGGACGCGCAGGCAGGCAAGGGGATGCCGGTTCGTCGCAATTTTTCCTTTCGCTTGATGACGATCTCATGCGTATTTTCGGAGGCGACCGCATCAAAGGCCTTATGGAGCGTCTAAACGTGCCGGATGATATGCCGATCCAGGCAGGGATGATTAACAAGGCGATTTCGCAGGCGCAGGGCAAGGTGGAGGGTATGAATTTCGACAGCCGCAAACATTTGCTTGAATACGACGATGTATTGAATAAGCAAAGATTGGCGATTTATCGCAAGCGCGATGAGCTACTTGCTACGGGCAAGCTTGCGCTTGCGGGGACTGGGAATCAGGAATTAGGAACTAGGGACGAAAACGAAACTATTGAAAATAAAGACAAGGAATTTACCTTTTCCCATTCCACATTATCCATTGTACTATCCGCGTTAGATATGTTCTGGATGAATCATTTGGAAAACATGGAGGCGTTGCGGGAATCGGTTTACCTCCGCGCTTACGGCCAGCACGATCCGCTCGTGGAATACCGCCGCGAGGGGTATCTTATGTACCAACAGATGGTGAGGGAATTTGAGAAGTGGGTGGGCGAGAACGCGGAGAAATTTTCATCAACGAATAGCAAATCAGATACGAATTTACGAATGAAGAATTCGCAATTTGAAAATTCGGAAAAAGATTCGTTATTCGCTGATGACCGTAAAATCGGCAGAAACGATCCTTGCCCGTGCGGAGCGAAGCATTTAGATGGACGACCGATGAAGTATAAAAAGTGTCATGGAAAGAATGCGTAAATTCGAGAGAAGCGAGCGAAGTCTCGTCGAAGCTTTAGCAAAGGCGGACGGGTCTGGGAAAAAGTATAAATGCTGCCATGGTCGTTGAAATAATCCTTGAGGCAGCGTTTATCCTGAGCGAAGTCGAAGGATAAAAGATGTCATAGGACATAATAGAATATGGTAAAATTATTCCGTGGATATACAAATCGTCAAACATCCAATCAGCCGGGAGGAGCTTATGAAGATTGCAAGCGAAGGGTTTGGTGATTTGGTAAAAGCGGCGGTGGATGTATTACAGGGCATTATGGCGATAGGCGGCGAGCTTCATGCGGACGAGGAGGTTTTGCTAGCCGAAAAAGAAGGCTCAAAGCGCGAACATATGTGGGGCATCAATATCTATCCGAAAAGATCTGGTAGCGGCATGATTGAATTTGATTCCATGATTAACTTAAAACCCCATTATGGAAATCGGTCTCGCGACGTGGAAAATCCGGAGATCAGAAAAAAAATTCAGACCATCGTACAGCAGCTGATTACTGGCTAACTCATGCCTTTTCATCATAAACATTTGGCCTCTGGAGGATGGCAGAAACTTACGCTTCAAGAGCAGCTAGGCAACATCGGCAGTGAAGTGCTCCGCGCCTCGCGCGCGCAGGGAAAGGATGAAACATTATTCTGGGCGGCGGTGGAGCGGGCGCTCGAACTTTTTGATTTTGTGCTTGAGGATCCCCGATGGAACGGCCGCCATTCGGAAATATCACGAGCGAAAGAGGTTTTTGTAGACGCCGTATTCGGAGGCAGGGAGTATAAAAGTACGCTCCCTGACCTGGTACGTTATTTTGACCATTTTGCCTACGCCGCCAGGTTGCACGCGTAAGATCTTTTTTTTTCGCGACTGACGATCCTTGCCCATGCGGAGAGAAGCATTCAGATGGACGACCGATGAAGTATAAAAGATGTCGTGGGAAATATTGATAGACAAAACGTATATTTTGACGGAGCTATCCGAGGCGATAGAGATGCCGCCGAGATGATATTTTTCTTGAAAGCCGGAGACGAGTTATTTCCCCCCGCAAAAACAACACACAGCGTGAAATCAGGTTCGGATGGATGTGAATATGTCGTTTGAGAGAATCAACAGCCTTTAATCTGCTTGGGTGTTATGATAATATTATTAAAATGGAAGGAGATAAAAAAAGCGTATT
>CAYJCQ010000111.1:0-2656 GCA_964368725.1 uncultured Candidatus Saccharibacteria bacterium | reverse complement strand
AACGGGACTAAAATAAAAGCGTTTTTTACGGCTCCGGACCCGGCTCTGTATCAGAATACGTGCGGCTGGCCGATGATATATCTGATTCCCGGTTCCTCTCCCGCAAACCAGGGCGGCATTGATGGGTCTCCGATTCGAACGCTATCGGCCGCGCTCGCCAAACAGGGATTCGCGGTCGCGAGCGCCAACAACTTTGGAATGGGCCTTGACGCGGATCCGGCGGCGATGACCGATTTGTGGGGACCGATTGATACCGCCCACCACGCGTTTTTGGTAAATGAATTCTCGGGATTGACGAACATTAACGGCCTGCCGGACCTGAATATAGACGATGTCCGATTGGGAATTTATGGAGCATCCGCGGGCGGCACCATGGCGATCAAATTCGCGGACGCGAGCGGAAGGACGCTTGTAACCAGCCAATATTTTTCTCCAGGCGGAACACCAACACCTCAATACACGGTAATCGCGCCTAACATCGCGGTAGTTGCTCCAAGGACTTCCAGCGTAGATATGGGACAGATAATGGCGCCTGACCGGCTTTCTTTCAACGCCTTTTCAGCCCAGTTCGGCGGAGCAATAGTAAATCAGAATCTCAAAAACGACATAACTGCGTCATTTTTAAACGTTCCGCAGAAACCGGACGCGCTCCACGATTTCTTCGCGGGACTGCCGTCTTCGGCCGGATCGCCGTTCACGACGCAGCCGGAACGGAACATAAACAAATCAAATTGGACAGTGCCCGTATGCGCCGCCAACCTCTATTTTGACATGGCAATAGATATGGCCTCTGCTTTGGACAGTTGGAATAATTTTCCGCAAACGGTTCCTGTGACGCGCCTGCTTACAACGGGCGGTCACGGATCAGTGGTAAACACGATTGAAGATCAACGTTATGAAACTTATTTGCTTAAATGTTTCAACCAATTTTTAAAAGGGCAAAACACCGGCATCCTTAATTTCCCGTTTGACTACCGCGTGATCCCGGACGATCCCGACTACATAAACTCCGCCTTTCAATGGAAACGCTTAATCGGCAACTCCATCGGCAACAACACGACCGCGGTGCGCTATTACATGACTAAAAGCGGCGATCTTGCGCGAACGAAATGGAACGGCAGCCCAAGCGCAGACGATCTGCCCATGTCGCACACTCCACTTGCCGGGGCTATTCCCTCGGATTTCCTTCTTAATCCAAGCATTTCATTCGTGCAAAGCAATTTTGACTACAACGGAAAATTGGGAGCTGATCCGGTGTCGTACCCAGCGCTCAAATATACGACCACCAAAAATGTTTCTGGCACTTTAAGCGGAAGAATTAAGGTTCATGTTGCCATGCAATCGCAAACGGCAACGCCATTCATGGTTGCGGCATACGGCTCAAAGATTGATTCCTCCGGGAGTGAACATCCGATCGCGAACGGCTACAAAGCAGTAACGCCGAATTTCGCCGGCGAAGAAATTCAATTTGATATTTTTCTTGGAGACGCGACGAAAGAATTTTTTGCCGGCAACAAATTCCGCCTGGAATTGGATTCAATCCCGATTACCAGACGCGCGACTAGCGACGACTTAAAAGCGGCTCCTTTCTTCAATGCTTTCCAGCTCAATCTCCATCATTATCAAAGTCCTATAGCGGTTTCGTACGTGGAGCTTCCGATGCGTACCGTCGGCCAAGCAAATTTATACGATTCTACTCAAGACAACTAGTTCCATTTTCTACGCGCCTGTTTCCGAAGAAGGGTAAAACGGCGGTTCTTCCGTCTGAGCGAGTTCTTTGTCTAAAAGCTTATTTACGATGCCGTGAAGCTCTTCGGGAGAATGGAATGTTATGGTGATTTTGCCGTTCGGGCCGGCTCTTTCAACCCGGACCGGCGCCCCGAAATATTCCTCCAGTTCCTTTTCCACGGCCACGGCTTCGGGATCAACGGCGGAGGCGGCAGCGTTTTCAGCCGATTGATCGGCGACATCCTCGCCTTTAATCCTCCTGATTTTCGCTCTTAGATCGCGCACGCTCACGTTGCCGCGAAGCGATTCTTCAAAGAGCGCCTGCTGTTTCGCCAAATCCGCGACCGATAAAAGAAGCCGCGCCTGGCTCTCGCTTAGCTGGCCTTTTGACAACGCTTCCTGCATCTGATTGGGCAAACCGAGCAGCCGGATGGTATTTGCCACCGTCTCCCGGCTTTTGCCTATGCGGGCGGCAATCTCTCTTTGGGTAAGACGGAACTCGTCCTGGAGTTTCGCGTAGGCGCGGGCCGCCTCAAGAGGATTCAGGTCGGCTCTCTGGACGTTTTCTATAATCGCGATTTCCAGGCGCTCCTTGTCCAAATCAACGCTGCGTATAATAGCCGGAATCCTGTCCAGCCCGATCATTTTGGAAGCAAGCCATCTGCGCTCGCCCGCCAAAAGCTGATACTCCACGTCAGTGCCGGTCTCCGTCTCCTTCTCAAGTTTCGTAACCACTATCGGCTGGAGCAATCCGAACTCGCGAATAGAACCGGCCAATTCGCGCAGAGCTTCCTCGTCAAAATGCCTCCTCGGCTGGTGCGGATTCGGTTTAATCTTATCTACTTCAATTAAGAAAACTGGTCCTTGAACCGGGAGATTTTCTGGATTCATTACGATTTACTTTAGCAAAAAGTGCGATTATAATCAA
>CAYJCQ010000110.1:0-2689 GCA_964368725.1 uncultured Candidatus Saccharibacteria bacterium | reverse complement strand
TTTCCCTACACGACGCTCTTCCGATCTAAACGGCTCCAGAAAAAATCGGTCGCGTTCTGACCACGGCTCGCCGGGAAAGTCGGGAGCGCATCTCAAGACATCTTCCATTGCAATTCATACTAGCAGGTCTCATACATATCCTCAATAAATGCGTTGCGTATTCAAAAACAATGTGTTACATATTAAAACAGTTTTAGGCGGCAAGGGATAAATATGGGGAAAAAGCTGCCTCAAAAACAGTTCTTTAAGAAGGGGGAATAAAACCGATGGGAACCTGGTTTCGGGATCTCGAGCGGTACGGCAGATTCGGCGTCTATGCGCTCGCGGTTGTGGGAGGACTCCACGTCTTCTGGTTGGTTTTTCTCCAGCCAAGACCGGCGAACTCCCGCCTCACCGCGATACCTCTTATGGAGCGCTTCGAGACAACGGACGGGGATGCCTCGCTACGGCCTCAAAACGTGAACGGCTGGCGCTACAAACTCGTCCTGCCGGTCATGCACCTCTCGCCGATCGAAGTGAACGGGCTTTTGGAGGCAGCTCTCGACGGCTTTGAACGGAAGCCGTGGATCCGCGTCTACGCGGTCACGCCAAGCCCTGTCCTCCCTGACACTTTCTGGATTCACACGGAGCCGCGGCGGCTTGATCTCTTTCGGGAGAATCGAACGCCTCCTCCGCAAGACGAGCGGGAACAAACCACGACTGCTTCCCTGAAAGGAGGTCTGCATGTCTCGAAGAAGATGCGAAAGTAAGTTTGAAGCCATCGAATGGGCGGTCATCGCGGGGATGGTCGTCGCAGGGTTGGTGGCAATAATCGCAACAGTAGGGGTTTGGCGGAAGACGAATTTCGCGGCCAACCTCCAGACAGACCCGACTACGCAAGAAGCGAATGAGTAGGCGCGGAGAGTCGCGCTTACCCGAAGCCCCTGAAAATTTCGGGGGCTTTTTTATTTACGGTTCGGTTTGGCTCTGCTTATTCTGGGGATTTGGATTGACGCTAATCTCAAAATCAGCCGAATTATCATCGGTATCACAGCCGTTTCCCAACGCCCCGCTTCCTCCAACGGCGGAAGCGCAACCGCCGGCCCAGGCCTTCCTCTCAACGCCCTGGTTTTCTGGCGGGAGCGGAGCAGAACCGCTTTCCGGAAGAAACAAGCCGGCACCGCTCCCGTAAGCGACGCGGTCAACAATATCAGAGCTTGCCGAATCAACCAGAGGCGATTGGCTTGAGACGAGAAAAACCGTTGCGGCAGTATTATTCAAGGACTGGCTCCAGGTCATGTCCGGAGATGCGCCGCCCGCATAGCCGCCGACGCCAACGAGATAAAATCCGTGAGAGCCGATTGACGCGCCAACGGGAAAATTCTTTTTCGCTATACTGGCAAAAGAAGACGCGCTCCCGGAAAGATATTGGAGCGACCAATCCGATAAATCAACTACTGAACTGCCGGGATTCCAAAGTTCAATAAATTCTCCGGTGTCCGCGCCTTCCATATCAATGAAAAGTTCGCTTATCAAAACATGAGAAACGTTGCTTGCCGGCTGGTTTGGCGGCGGTGTGGATGTGATGGTTGGCGACGGCACCGGGGTTGATGAAGGCGATGGCGATGGAGTCACGGTCGGAGTCGCTGTCGGCGTTGAAATAGGCGTTGGAGTCGGAGTTTGGGCCGGCGGAACTGATGGTGACGGCTTGACCGGCGAAGGAGTTGGTGAAAAAACAGAAGCAGACGGAGAGTTTGACGGCAAAGTTGCTTTAGGCGGAGAAGTATTCTGGGCGCGGGGCGTACCGCCGGAAACGCCGGAAGAATGCCATCCGTTAAGAGTGAAATCCCGTTCCATGGCGGCTTTTGAAGCGTTATTACCCGCGGGCCATCCTGAAGAAGAATTAACCTCATCAATCAAAGCGCAGTTCGTATCCAATAGACGGATATGTTCGCCTTCGTTTGAAAGAGCGCCCGGATAAAACTTATCGGCCGAAATCCCAGCAATACTCCCGCCGCTTCCGCGTTCAAGCAAGAAGAAACTGTTCCCTAAAACGATATCGCTCTCATCAAAACGCACTTCTATATCCCCATGAGAATCAAGAAGCGACCAGCCGGATAGCGCCACCGCGGCGCCGGTTAAATTTTCAAGTTCAATCCATTCCGCCTGCGGATCGCCCGGAGAGCCCATCCACGCAATCTCGCTTATCCAAATATTTTTGGACGCGCTTCCGTTAACTCCGGAAAAAACACAAGGCGATATTTCTGCGGTTGTAGCGGCTTTCTTCTCAATGGCGACGGGAGACGGGCCGTAAGAGGACGGAGATGGCGACGGAGATGATTCGGTTAGCGCAATTCCTTCGTCATAAACCCCTAGCGGCACATCTGCTACAAGTGCGAGGCCGCTCTCCGCCCCGCCGGACACAACATAATCTCGCAGGGCGTATGAAGCCGCCCCCAGAACCGATATTGCAAAAATGATAATTACAAGCTTAATCGCCACGATGCCGAATTTTTAGCTATTGGATTTTTCCGCGGCCGGACTTGTTTTCTCCCGATTCAAAAGATAGTTATAGGCGGCGAGCGTGGCTTTGACCGCGTCGCCGGCGGAAATATTGTTCTGCTTGTACGGATCGTCGGTGATGTCACCGGCCGCGAAGATGCCCGGCAAAGACGTCGAACCGTGTTTTGAATCGATTATCACCTGGCCG
>CAYJCQ010000109.1:0-2717 GCA_964368725.1 uncultured Candidatus Saccharibacteria bacterium | reverse complement strand
CTGTGGGCGCGGGGTCTTTTATGCGCGATCTTTTTGCCTCAACCGAGGACGCGCGCGTGAGGGGGTATACGCCGGGACGGTTTAGTTTCAACGTTCGGGGCGGCAGGTGCGAGAACTGCGAAGGACATGGCACGATAGCGATTGAAATGCACTTTTTGCCCACGGTCTACGTGGAATGCGACATCTGCAAGGGCAAAAGATTTGACCGCGAAACTCTTGAGGTCTTGTATCGCGGGAAAAACATCCACGATATTTTGAAAATGACGGTTGAGGAAGCCACAAAATTATTCCACGACATTCCCTGGCTCCACGATCGGCTGAAAATCCTAAACGAAGTCGGCTTGGGCTACTTGGAAATCGGCCAGTCAGCCACAACCCTTTCCGGCGGCGAAGCGCAGAGAATCAAACTCGGCTTTGAACTTGGCAAACGCGATACCAGAAAAACGATTTATCTTTTGGACGAGCCCACGACCGGACTGCATTTTGAAGATGTGCGCCGGCTTTTGGAAGTGCTCCAGCGCCTGGTGGAGCGGGGCAATACCGTGGTCGTCATTGAACACAACCTAGACGTTATCAAATGCGCGGATTGGGTGATTGACTTGGGCCCGGAAGGCGGCGACCGCGGCGGCAAAATCGTGGCACAAGGTACGCCGGAAGAAATTGTGAGAAATCAGAAAAGCTATACGGGGCAGTATTTGAGGAAGGTTTTGAAATAGTTGACTCCTTTAGAAAAAATATTCTATCCAAGTAGCGTACTTAAAAGAAAAAGGCCCATGCAAATACTTTTTTGAGTATCTGCATGGGCATGGGCCTTAGCGATGGCTAGGACTCGCAGCCTTCGCAAGTCCCATCGCAGTTGCCGGGGTTCTCGCAATCGTCCGGGCCGCCGTTGCGCATCCGCATGAGCAAAACCTCCCAAGGTTTGTCCCGTGAGTGAATCCATCCCTTATGGACGTACTCACGGAACTACTAAATTAAATTATAATGCGTGTATAACGCACGTCAAGAGCCTACGTCTTTCACGGAAGATCGCGGGCCGAAGCATTTTTATATCCTAGAGTTTTCTATTTCCAAATCAGAACTATCTAGTAAATGCTAGCTTAGTAGCATGTTTTCCTTCTTGACGCTCTCTTTTGCCTGAATGAAAGTCCTTCCACGGTTTGCAAAGATGGCAATGGGCGCGGCGATTGCGGTTCGGGTGCTTCGCGTAATTTGCCATGACGCTATTTATAAATCTCGTGCGTGCCGATTTCTAAAAAGAGGACGTGTGTATCGGTAAGAAAAATGAATTTTATGCGGTGGGTATGAGTTATCGAAAAGGCCCATACATCTTTTTCTTTACCGTGCAGTTTATAGGTCGCAAGGAGAGGATCAAAAGCGTCTTGTCTGAAAATACGTTCCCTTTCCTGAGTTTTTGTAATAATCGCGGCAGGCAGCCGCGAAAGTGACTTTAAGAATTTGCTTGAATACTCAACGGTTACGCTTCTTTTCATAGATCTTCAGGGCTTCAGCTAAAGATCCTGCCTTGATAGTTTTACTGGCGCGATATTCTTTTAATCCATCCTCAACCAGCTTGTCCAATTTTTTAGCTTCTTTTCCGGTCAAATAATAATCCGGCACTGCCCGTTTAGTCAGTTTTTCGTATTCCTTGAGAGACAGAATCACTACCCCTTTTTGCTTCTCAACTTTTGATTTTTGGATGGTAATGCCGTTCATTAAAAGCATTATAGCATTATTTCGACAACGCAACAACTCCATTTTTCTTGAATCATATCCGTATACGGACGGATCGCGGGCCGCAGCATTTTTAAAAAATACTAGCTTCACTCGAGGCCTCCGGTTTTGATATTAACCGATATAACACTTTTTGAACGATCGTTGAGAAAGTGTTATATGATTACCTCTCAATATCTAAGGCCTGATTGACTATGGAAATATAGTAGCGTATATCTTAGCTGATGAATATAAACAACAAAATCATCAATATAATCAGGGCAATAGCATTATTGTCTATCGTCTTTAGTTATGGCGTTTTTGCCGCCACGACGACGCTTTTGACCGTTCGGGGCACGAAAATCGGCGACGGTTTCGCGCGATCGGTCGCCGGCGCGGGCGACGTCAATCAAGACGGTTTTGACGATTTTATCGTTGGCATCAATAACGACGGCAACTGCACGATCGGGACGACCGGCGCGGCAGAAGTGTATTCCGGCAAGGACGGTTCGCGCATCTACCGTTGGTGCGGGGATAATGGCGACGGTTTTGGCTGGGCTGTGTCTGGCGGAGGAGATATAAACGGCGACGGCACGCCGGACATTATTGTCGGCAGTATTTCTGACGATAACCCGAACTTGTCTCCGGGCAACAATAGCGGCAGTGTTAAGGTTTTTTCCGGCTTGGGCGGCGGTCTGCTCTATACTTTCTACGGCGATTCGTTCGCGAGCCAATTCGGACACTCTATCGACGCGGCTGGAGACGTAAACGGAGACGGGTTCGCCGATGTCGTAGCCGGCGCGTTTTTTGACGATAGCGGCGGCTTTGATGCGGGTCTGGTGCGTGTTTTTTCCGGCTTTGACGGTTCGGTGCTCTACAATTTTGCCGGCGACACGACAAATGACCATTTAGGCATGTCTGTTGCCGGCGCGGGCGATGTAAACCGAGACGGTTTTGACGATATCATCGCCGGCGCCGAAGGAATAAACGGCATGGCGCGCGGT
>CAYJCQ010000108.1:0-2725 GCA_964368725.1 uncultured Candidatus Saccharibacteria bacterium | reverse complement strand
ACAGAGGCGTTTTTTTATATGCCCACCATAAGACAACTTGTAAAAAGAGGCAGATTAAAAAGCATTTCAAAACCGAAAGCCCCAGCCCTTCGGAATTATTTCAATTATCTGAAAAACAAACCCGTGGCCTCGCCTTCGCCTTTTAAGCGCGGGGTCTGCGTTAAAGATTTTACCACCACCCCGAAGAAACCTAATTCAGCTTTGCGTAAAGTCGCGCGCGTGCGTCTCACAAACGGTATGACCGTAACCGCCTATATCCCCGGAGAAGGACACAATCTTCAGGAGCACTCGGTTGTCGTTGTGCGCGGGGGGCGCGTAAAAGATCTGCCGGGCGTACGTTATCACATCGTGCGCGGCGTGCTGGATGCCTCCGGCGTTGAAGCGCGGAGACAGCAGAGGTCGGGATACGGAGCGAAGAAACCAAAAGCGTAATCGCTAATAATGCGAATGCGGGCAAAATAATGCTAATAATTAACGGCGATTTAAAATTAGTATTATTTCGAATCAATTAGCATTATTCGCGATTACTCTCAAATAACATGAGGAAGAAACGCAATTACAAGCGAGTTCATAAACCCGACTTTGTACACGGGAGTGTGGCCGTGGGCAGGTTTACAAATTACATAATGCATGACGGCAAGAAAGCGGTTGCAGAAAAAGTAATTAACGACGCCCTCGCGCGCATAAAAGAGACGATGAAAGAGGAACCGCTCAAAGTTTTTGAAAAAGCCCTTGAAAACGCTTCTCCCTCGGTTGAGGTTTCTTCAAGGAGAATCGGCGGCGCCAACTATCAGGTTCCCCGTGAAGTCAGGGCGGAGCGCAAGTTTATGCTTGCCGCGCGCTGGATCATCCAGGCGGCGCGGGCCAAGAAAGGCAAGCCGATGGCGGAGAAACTCGCCGAGGAACTAGTGCTCGCCGCCAAGAACGAAGGATCGGCGATTAAGAAGAAACAGGATACTCACCGTATGGCGGAGGCAAACAGGGCGTTCGCGCATTTTTCGTGGTAGAATTTTTAAACTGATGGCGAGCAGTATTCGCTGTCCGCTGATTTTGGTATGGCTCGACAATATCCAATTGAAAAAGTTCGTGATATAGGTATTATCGCCCACATAGACGCCGGAAAAACAACGGTTTCCGAGCGCGTTTTGTATTATACGGGTGTGAGCCACAAGATCGGCGAGGTGCACACCGGCGACACGGTAATGGACTGGATGGAACAGGAGCGCGAACGCGGCATCACGATCACCGCGGCCGCGACCACGTGCTTCTGGATTCCGACCTACGCGGATCACGCCAAACGCAAAGAACACGAACACCGGATTAACCTTATTGACACGCCCGGACATATAGATTTTACCGTTGAGGTAAAGCGGTCTTTGCGCGTTTTGGACGGCGCGGTCGTGGTTTTTGACGGCGTAGCCGGGGTTGAGCCGCAATCCGAGACAAACTGGCGATACGCGGATGAGTTCAAGGTTCCGCGCCTGTGTTTTATCAACAAACTTGACCGGATGGGCGCGAATTTTGAAAACAGTTTGAAATCAATTTTGGAGCGTTTAACTCCGTATGCAATAGCCATACAGCTTCCGATTGGGCTTGAATCCGCTTTTGAGGGCATCGTTGATCTTCTACGGATGAAGGCGTATTACTTTGAAGGCGAAAAAGGAGATAAAATCGTGGAGAAAGAGATTCCGGAAAGTATTAAGGCGGAAGCAGCGAAGCGCAGGCATGAGCTCGTAGAAAAAATAGTGGAGCAGGACGACGCGCTTTTGCACGCGTATCTGGAGGGCAGGGAACCGGATATGGAAGCGCTTAAGAAAACTCTCCGTAAAGCGGTGATTGAGAATAAAATCGTCCCGGTCCTGACCGGTTCGGCCCTTAAGAACAAAGGGGTTCAGCTTATGCTTGACGCGGTTGTGGATTATCTGCCGTCGCCTGACGATTTGCCTCCGGTCAAGGGCTTTGATCCCCATACGAACGCTCCATTAGATCGTCATCCGAAGGACGAAGAGCCGTTTGCCGCGCTCGCCTTTAAGATCGCGGCCGATCCTTTTGTCGGCTCGCTTACTTTCTTTCGCGTCTATTCCGGTGTTTTGAAAAAAGGCAGTTATATTTTGAATTCAACCAAAAATTCGCAGGAGCGCGTGGGCCGCGTTGTGCGCCTTCACGC
Organism: uncultured Candidatus Saccharibacteria bacterium; assembly: GCA_964368725.1. Classification (GTDB taxonomy): domain Bacteria; phylum Patescibacteriota; class Minisyncoccia; order UBA6257; family 1-14-0-10-40-38; genus CAYJCQ01. The sequence goes on along the minus strand of CAYJCQ010000108.1, from coordinate 558 downwards.
CAACCAGCGCGAAGAGGTGGACGAAGTTCCTGCCGGAGATATCGCGGCAATCGTGGGCCTTAAAGGCACTACGACGGGGGATACGCTTTGTGATCCGGAACATCCGATTGTTTTAGAAAAGATCATTTTCCCCGAGCCGGTTATTTCGGTGCGTATTGAACCGAAGACCAAAGCTGCCCAGGAAAAAATGGGACTCGCTCTTAAACGTTTGGCCGAAGAAGATCCGACATTCCGCGTCGGCGGAGATCCTGATACCGGCGAGACAATCATCTCCGGCATGGGAGAATTACATTTGGAAATTATCGTTGACCGTATGAAACGGGAGTTCACGGTTGAGGCAAACGTCGGCCGCCCGCAGGTGGCGTATAAAGAAACCATACGCGCCGTCGCCGAAGCGGAGGGCAAATACATCAAGCAGTCAGGCGGCAGGGGCCAATACGGTCATGTGCGCTTGCGGCTTGAACCATTAGAGCGCGGCAAGGGGTTTGAATTTTTGAACGAAATCAAAAGCGGCGTCATTACCAACGAATTTATCCCCGCGGTTGAAAAAGGCATAAA
>CAYJCQ010000107.1:0-2740 GCA_964368725.1 uncultured Candidatus Saccharibacteria bacterium | reverse complement strand
AGCGGATTGTATTGCATTTAGACATGGATGCTTTTTTCGCCTCTGTTGAGGAGCGTGATCGGCCGCGGCTTAAGGGTATGCCGATCGTTGTCGGGGCCGACCCGCAGGGCGGCGCGGGCAGGGGCGTAGTTGCCACGGCGAATTACGCCGCGAGGAAATACGGCATCCGTTCGGCTCTCCCGATTTCAACCGCGTGGCGCTTATCTGAAGAGGCGGCAAAAAAAGGATTGCCGCGCGCGGTTTTCCTTGAGCCGGATTTTAAAAAGTATTCCGCCGTGTCGCAGGCGATTATGGAATATTTGAGGACATTAGTAGTTGAGCAGGCTCGTCCTCCCAAGTTTTCCGCAGGAAAATTTGAGAGGGCTAGTATAGATGAAGCATACATTGAATTACGAGGGACTAGGAAACAGGAACTAGGGACTAGGGACGATTGGGAATGTGCCGAAGAGAAAGCAAAAGAAATAAAGGATTATATTAAAGCAATACAAAAACTTACTTGTTCCATTGGCATTGGGCCCAATAAGCTGATTGCGAAGATTGCGGCAGGAATAAAAAAGCCAGACGGGCTAACAATGGTAAAAACGGACGAGGTTCAGAATTTTTTGAATCCTCTATCCGTGCGCGAGATTCCGGGCATCGGCCCAAAAACAGAAGAAACATTAGAACATTTAAACATTAAAACAGTAGAACAATTGCGTAAAGCGCCGAAAGAGAAGCTTATTGATTTATTCGGTAAATGGGGAAGAGGAATGCACGACCGCGCGCAGGGGATTGATGAAAGCCCGGTCGTAGAAGAATACGAGGCAAAGTCTATTGGAAAGCAGGAGACATACGAGCAGGATACGCTTGACAGCGTTTTTTTGATTGGCCGCATCAAGGAGCTTTCGGGAGGCGTTTTTAAAACATTAGCGAAGGAAGAGTTTAGATTTCGTACAGTTTCAATTATCGTGCGCTTTTCTGACTTTGAAACAAAAACCCGGGCGCATACATTAGAAAAACCGGCAGCCGATATTAAAACATTAGAACATCAGGCATTACAGCTTTTTCTTCCATTCCTTGATCAGCGTGAAAACCCGAAGAAAAAGAAAATACGCCTTTTAGGCGTACGAGTGGAGAAACTTTTATCAATTTAATTAAATAAAGCCAGATAAGGAAAACATTTCTTGTTTTGAAACCCCGCAGACGCTCCAGCGTGGCCCGCTCGTTTCCGCCGCAAGACGAGCGGTGGAGCGGCGAGGACAAGCCAAAATTCTCGTTGGTGAATTTTGGCGGGTTGAAAAAAATGTTTTCCGTAATAAAATAACCCCCGCCTCACACGAGAGTTATTTTATTTAGAAGACGAAAACTTACACTGCTCGATTAAATCCGATTTAAAATCTTGTCTAAATTCATTATAACACGGATTTCTAGTCATAGTTTGGATAGTTGTGGAAAACTAAGAAACAGAAATGGCGCAGGTGCCGTAGCTACTCTGCGCCAATCAGATTGATGGTTGAGCCATTATTCGGCTCCTTAGTGTTTGGGGAACTTTGCGTTCCCGGTTAGTGCCGCGTTTGCCGCGGCGTTGTCTTGTATTCAGTTGTGGAGGTCCTGATTAAATTTTATCCTTTCGCCGGAATCGCGCAACCTTGAGTTATCCACACCTTTGGATGATAATTAAAAATAACTTATGACTCATGATTAATGACTAATCACTTGATTAAAAACTTATTAGTGATTACGGTGAGCATGGCTATTGCCGTTTATCTTGCCTCAACCGGTTTTTTTGAGCGTGTCCTCTTGTCCGCTCAAGGCGCGGAGTTTATCGGGGCTTTTATCGCCGGAATGTTTTATAGTTCGCTTTTTACAGTCGCGCCGGCAACCGTTGCTTTAGGTGAAATCGCCCAGGCGGAATCTGTGTTTCTGGTCGCGCTCTTGGGCGGATTGGGAGCGGTGATAGGGGATTTGCTGCTTTTCCGGTTTTTAAAAAACCATATTGCCGATGAATTTACTGCGCTTGTCGCTCATCCGCGCAATTCGCGCTACAAGCGGATTCTGCATCTAAGGAGTGTCCGATGGCTTTTCGGGCTTTTGGGCGCGCTTATAATAGCGTCTCCGTTGCCTGACGAAATTGGGCTTACTCTTATGGGCATAGGATCAATGAGGGTGAAGGATTTGATTCCGTTTTCTTTCATACTTAACAGTTTGGGCATTTTAATCATCGGTTTGGTCGCGCGCGGCATAGGCGGCTGACTCTTTACAGGGGGCGGATGTTTGGTTAGAATATTCGGATATGATAGATCAAGCGGTTTTAGAGAAAATTAAGCCCGGGGCGACAATCAAGGTTTTTGAAAGAGTAAAAGACGGCGACAAGGAAAGATTGAGCCAGTTTAATGGGCTGGTTTTGGCTAGGAAGCATGGCTCGGAGCAGGGCGCGTCATTTACCGTCCGGACTACGCTCGCGGGCGTGGGTGTTGAAAAGGTTTTTCCTGTCCATTCGCCTAAGATAGCGAAAGTTGAGGTTTTGAGTTCACCGAAAAAGGTGAAGCGCGCGAAGCTTTACTATTTGCGAACACGTTCCAAAAAAGAAATCCGCCAGCATACGCAAGGCAGGACGCAGGCAGTTTCAGCCAGTTCGGAGAAAGCGGAGGTAAGTAAGGAATCAGAAAAAGCCGCCGAATAGGCGGTTTTTTTGGTTTGAATTTCTACGAGTTTTTTACTAGTATATATGTGCTGGCGCGCGGGTGGCGAAACGGCAGAC
>CAYJCQ010000106.1:0-2742 GCA_964368725.1 uncultured Candidatus Saccharibacteria bacterium | reverse complement strand
TGGCATGTGAATGTCCAGCCGTATTCCGGCTCGCCGGCCAACCAGGCGATTTATTTCGCGCTCGCGAAGCCGGGTGACGTCATTATGGGGCTTTCGTTATCTCACGGCGGGCATCTTACGCACGGGCATCTCGTTAATTTCTCAGGGCTTTTGTATCAATCGCTTCCGTATACCCTAAATCTTAAAACCGGGCGCATTGATTACGATAATTTGGAAAAACTTGCCAAAGAGCATTCTCCGAAAATTATTTTTTCGGGCGCAACTGCGTATCCGCGCGTTATTGATTTTAAGCGTATAGGTGCTATCGCAAAAAAAGTTGGTGCTTACCACGCAGCGGATATTTCCCATATTGCCGGGCTAGTTGCCGCAGGCGCGCATCCAAGCCCGTTTTCTCACGCGGACGTTGTTATGGCGACTACTCACAAAACTCTTCGCGGTCCCCGCGGCGCCGTTATCTGGAGTAAGAATCGCGTTTTGGGTAAAGACAGTAAAGGGAGAGACGTGGTGATCGGCGACGCTATCAACAAAGCCGTTTTCCCGGGATTGCAGGGCGGGCCGCATAATAATGTGACTGCGGCGATTGCCTGGACATTTGGTCAGGTGGCGACACTGAAGTTTAAGGCGTACGGCAGGCAGATCGTAAAGAACGCGAAAACACTAGCGGCAGAGTTGAACAAGCTTGGATTTGATCTTGTTTCCGGCGGCACGGACAACCATCTTATGCTTCTGGATTTGCGCAAGCAGGGGATTCCGGGCATGGATGCGGAGCGTATGCTTGAGGCATCAGGCATTATTGCCAACCGCAATTCTATTCCGGGCGATGAAAAGCCGTTTAAACCGTCTGGGGTTAGGATGGGTACGCCCGCGGTTACGAGCCGGGGGATGAAGGAGAAAGAGATGAAGCAGATCGCGCGATTTATATATCAATGCTTGGCGGAGAAAAAGAGCGTTTTAAAGGAAGTCCAGATGCTTTGCAAAAAATTTCCATTACCGTATAAATATCGTTAACCATCGCTAAAAGTTGATTCGCTAATCATCTCTAATACGATTCGCGAATATTAGCGATTGAAGCATTAGCGAAATATTAGTGAGGATCAAAATGATTATTGACGGCCGCGATCTCGCGGCGAAAATTTTTAAAATATGATTATTAAATTTTCCAAACATGCGACACAGCGAATGCGGGAACGTGCCATAAAGCGCGGCGGCGTTAAGAAAGCGCTCATTGAAGCTAGGAACATTGATCATATAGAGGATGACAAGTTTATGGTTCACTACCGTATCAATTCAGAGACATTAACCGTTGTATTTATCAAACAAAAGGAGTATTATACAATCATAACGGCCTACTATGAAGATAACTTATGACAAAGAAGTAGACGCTCTCTACGTTTACTTCAAAAAGGGGAAAGTTGCGAAAACAGTTGAAGTTGGCGCTAATTTTATTGCTGATACGGACAAAAAGGGCAATATTATTGGCCTTGAAGTTTTGGCCGCCTCGAAATATCTAGTAAGCAAGGGAGCGAAACTTCAGGTATCTATCGGCAAGCATTCAGTTTCGTTGCCGGCGTTTGCGCGATAGCCGTCTTTTTCAATCTTGAATCGAAAAAGCCAAAAGCTTGCGTTTTTGGCTGAGGTATGCTATAATGAATGTATGCCTCAAATGTCAAGCACCCCTTTTTTAGTAATGAGTTTCGCTAAGTTTTCTCTGCCACTCGGCAACCTCACCTCACAGCTATTTTGCAACATTTACATGAACGAGCTTGACCAGTTTGTGAAGCATACGCTGAAGGCAACAGCGTATATCCGCTATGCGGACGACTTTGTAATTCTATCTGAACGTAAAGACCGTTTAGAAGTTTCCATTCCGGAGATTCGTGAATTTTTAGAAAAGAAACTTCGCCTCACGCTCCATCCCGACAAGGTATTTATTAAAACATTCGCTTCAGGAGTTGACTTCCTGGGCTGGGTGCATTTTAGGGATTTCAGAGTATTGAGAACCGCATCCAAGAGGCGAATGATGCGACGATTGGAAGAATGTTTCAAAACCGAAACCCTACAATCATATCTCGGTCTTTTGCGACATGGAAATACGGCAAAAATAGAGCAGTTGATCTTGAATCTTGACCGTCTCGAAAGATGAGAGATTGCTATTTTAGCGTTGGTTTCCAAGTTCGGCTTTCTGATGTATTTTAGAGAAATGGTCATTAATGGCCGTAAAATTGCGGCAAAAACTTTTGAGAGGTTGAAAAAACGGCCGCGGCCAAAGAAAATCCTTGCGGCTGTTTTGATCGGCGACAATCCCGCCTCGTTAAGTTATATCAGACAGAAAGAAAAAGCGGCAAAAGCGCTCGGCGTGAACTTTCAGATTTTCCATTGGCGAAAGGGGAGCGAGAAGGCTTTACTCAAAAAATTTTCCGACTTGAACCGCGACAAAAATATCGGCGGCATTGTGCTACAACTTCCTTTGCCGCAGAGTTTGAATCGAGACGCTTTTATCAAGCTTCTTAATCCTAAAAAAGATGTTGACGCGCTGAAAACTTCCAAGTATGTGCTTCCGCCGACCGTGGGGGCGCTACAGAAAATTTTAAGGGTGATTAAATTTGATTTACCCCCACACCAATGTATTGGTTGTGGGGGTTTACGCAATAAAAAAGCTGTTGTTATCGGCAGGGGATTTTTGGTCGGCAAGCCGGTTGCCGAATGGTTGCGCGGAAAAGCGCGGTTTGTTAGAGTACTGGG
>CAYJCQ010000105.1:0-2760 GCA_964368725.1 uncultured Candidatus Saccharibacteria bacterium | reverse complement strand
CAAATTATTGCCGCGCCTTCGTAATAGTTATTGCCGGCGGCGATGCCCGGAAAAGAAAAATCCCTTGTTACGATGGTTGTGGTGTCACTGCACGGCGAGGGATCGGAAAAAAGAACTTTCTGCTCCTGAATGCCGAGGTTGGGGGACTCCCAGCGAGCGGCGAGTTTGGGGCAGTATAAGCCGAGACCCGATGGCAGTTGCTGGGAAACCGTTACTTCACCGGTAAAAGTCGGGCCCGAACCGCTATAAGATCCAACTGCGCTGACGCAGTAACTGCGACCGCCGAAAACAAGACAGGGTGAGCCGGCGTGACTGGCTTCTGTTGCCCCTGGCGCAAAAATCAACGCCGCCGCCCCGGCCAATGCAAGAAGGATGATGGGCAAAAAATTGTAAAAATGTTTTTTCATCGGGTCTATTTGCGGGGCGGCGGAGGAGGAAGTACTAAAGTCACCCTTTCGGCAACGAGGCGATCCGCCGGACTCGCGCCGGAGGCGACAATCATAGCCACCTCTCCGATTTTAATGTCCTCGGGACTTATTCTTTTTTCCGCGGCCGAACCGCTTGGGGACTTGACCTCGCGCGAAAAAACGGTCGCGTCGGTGTAGTACACCGTTGACTGCGAAGCCAAAACGGCTTTATTGTTCTCCACGCGATAAGCGCCGATAACGATTTTCTTGTCGGACAAAACTACACTCAATACCTCACCCCCCACAATTCTATTTGTCACAGGAGTCGGCGCGGTCGGCGCCGGAGATTGGCCGCCCGGCGGCGCGGCGGAGTTTCTGGATAAAAACCACCACCCAACCAAAACCGCCGCCAAAACCAGCGCCAGTGATACGGCAATCTTTTTTCCTTTATTTGGGTTGAGTTCTTCCGGCATAACCTTAGAAAAACCTTTAGGACTTACGCGTCTGCCGCTAATCGGCCGAATAGTTATTTTTCGAGCGAGCGGAACGAGTCGAGAAATTTCCTTATGATAGAGTTTGGTGAATAATGCCGTTTTTAAGCCATTTTATTCTTCGAGCCCCGTTAGAAAATCAATCGGGGCTTCTATTGCCTCTTCGTCCTTTCCCGAAAGATATGTGTTAGTTTTACAACCATCAATGTATTTTCTAACGGGGCGAGCGAATCCCGCCGGAAGCGGGCCGAGTCGAGAAGTTTACATTTAATGTGAATTTCTCGACGCGCGGCTTTCAGCCGCTTGCTCGAAAAATAGCGATTTTATGCATTATTCACCTAACTCCATGATACCGCGTTTTATGCAGCGCGGAGGTTTATAAACTACAATTTAGGCAAAGCCAACACTTGCACCTTAAAGGCCTCCAAACTGTCACCCGACTGCACCGGAGCCACGGTCGTAATCATAACCGACTGCCCGACGCGGACATCGGATGATTTTATCTTCTCGGGTATGGCCCCGGGCGAGCCGATTAGCACCCGTTCAAAAACCGTCTTATCGCTCCACGACACTTTCTTAGAAAACTTCTGGATGTCTTCCAAATCGGTCCTTTTCGGCACCCACCACTCTACCACCAAGAGCGACGCGGTTTTACCCGTAACCTTCCCAGAAAGCACTCGCAAATCATTTGATAAAACAACATCAACTACTGCCGGCTTGGGATTTGGCGTAGGAGGCGGCGCCGAACCCGTCGGCCCGCCGCCTTTACCCCTAAGGCCTAGCCACCACACCAAAACCGCCGCGGCCAAAATCAAAAGCACCAAGCCAATGATGCTTAAGCGATAATTTTTCTGGCCTTGTTCGTCCATTTCCCTAAATCAGATTACGGTATTAAAATTATACTACACTTGGGGGATGCTTTCAGGGAGTTATGCACATCTATAAAGACTCTTGCCCCATCTTAAGAGAGGAGAATGAATATGGAGCTCCCAGAGAAACTATAGAGGTTTAACCTCTATAGTATTGAGGTTAAACCTCTATAGTAAGCAAACTCACCAGTACTTCAAAAATGACCGCTAAAAAACACATAATCTTGTTTAGCGGCCTTACTGTTTTTACAGTAATCCTCTTTTTCGGCGTCAACTTCTGGCTAAAACGGCTTTCGCCGAAGGGGCCAAGTTCGCCTGCGACACCGCCCCCCATACCGCAGGAAAAATCCGGAACCAATCCGAAGGATAGCGACAAAATAAGAGTGATTCGTCCGGATGCCGTCGGGGACAAGCGGCCTATTTTCTATAACGATACTGGTTTTCAGCCAAAGGAGATAACTATAAAATTAAAAGACGAAGTGGTCGGATGCCTGATAACCGTCCAAAATAAAAGTGGAAAAACCATTCTGGTCGGACTTAATCCTCATCTTGCAAGCGGGGATCGCGGCGTGAATTACCGCGAACTTGCCCCGAGTGAAATCGGCATTTACGATGTCCGCTATGTCGGCTTCACCGAGGCCAAACTTCACAACCACTACAAGCCCGAACACGAAATGAAGGTTATTTACGGGGAGGGGTGCAAACTATAGGAGCTATAGAGGCTAAACCTCTATAGTCCCTATAGAGGTTTAGCCTCTATAGTAATTTTTTGCCGCGATTTGTTGATTTCGCAGCTCTTTTGGTGTTCAATATAAGCAGTCAGCCGAACTTTATGAGATTGCTTCGTCATCCCGCTGGAAGCGGGACTCCTCGCAATGACGATTCTCGGACAGTCCGGAAAAAGGAGGGCAACATGTCCGGAACCGCAGGTGTTGCCGCAGGGGAAAGCATCGGCTTTGCAATCCGCCGCACGCCGCAGGGAGTAAGGGCTAC
>CAYJCQ010000104.1:0-2791 GCA_964368725.1 uncultured Candidatus Saccharibacteria bacterium | reverse complement strand
TTTCTAAAGTTCCGAAATGCATCGCCAGGTCTCGCGCTGTTTCCTCCCCAACATGGAGAATGCCAAGCGCCCAGAGGAATCTAGAGAGCGGAACTTTCTTTTTATTTTTTATTTCAGTGATTATATTTTCCGCAGATTTCTCTCCAAACCCCCGAAGGAAAGTCTCTGACTCCCTACTCGCCTCGCTTAAGCTTTGGCGTAGCGGGCGGGGCAGGCTCTCAAATGTGACAAAATCATCTTTCGTTAAAGTGAACAGATCTGCCGCATCGGTAATTAATCCTTCGTCCTTAAACCTTCTTAAAATCTTCGGCCCGAGCTCGTAAATTTCAAAAACTGAAACAAAATGTTCCAGATATCTCTCGTCTTTTGCAGGACACTTTTTATTTGTGCAGAAATACGCAACAGATAGACCACCCCTTTTATCCCCTCCTTCTAAAGGAGGGGAGGATTTCACCCCCGCCTTGTGGAGGAGGGGGTTGGGGGTGGTGATTTTTTTCTCCACTCCGCTTCCACACACCGGGCATTTGACCGGCATTTTTACTTTTTTTTCTTTCCCTGTGCGCATGCGAGTCAATACTTCCACCACTTTCGGAATCACATCGCCAGCCTTCTCTATTACTACTGTGTCCCCCACTCGCAAATCCAGACGTTCTATTTGATCCATATTGTGTAAAGTGGCCTTAGCCACAGTAGAACCGGCGACCAGTGTCGGCTCAAAAATCGCAAGCGGAGTCAATACTCCGGTGCGTCCGACATTTATCTTAATGCCCTTCACTACTGTCGTTGCTCTCTCGGCTGGGTACTTGAAAGCTACCACATATCTCGGCGCCTTGCCGACTACACCCAGAACTTCCTGCAATTTTAAATCATTCACCGATACCACGATGCCGTCGCTACCATATGGAAAACTTGGTCGGATCTTTTCAAATTTTTTTATAAAATTTAGTGCCTCATCCAAATTTTTACATACAGCATCATTCTCTTCTACCGGAAAACCGAGTTTTCTCAGAAATTTATGCTTATCAGAATGCGTTTGTGAAGATAGAGATGCTTTTTCGAATATATCATAAGCAAAGAAATCCAAATGCCTTTCTTTCGCAAGCTTCGGGTCAAGCTGTCTTAAACTGCCAGCCGCAGCATTTCGGGTATTAGCAAAAACCTGCCGGCCGGCAGGCAGGGTGTTTTTGAGAATTCTTTTGTTTAATTCTTTGAGTGTTTTTTTTGACATTACGGCTTCACCGCGGACTTCCAGATAATCGGGTACAACCCCCCTTAATCCCCCCTTATCAGGGGGGAAATTCCCTCCCCCTGTTAAGGGGGAGGCTGGGAGGGGGTTAAGAACAAGCGGAATAGAGTTTATTGTTTTCAAATTCTCGGTAATGTCTTCCCCCACAAACCCGTCTCCACGAGTCGCCCCACGCACGAACTTTCCTTTTTCGTAAGTTAAAGACACAGCTAAGCCGTCAAATTTTACTTCGCAGAAATAATCCAACTTGGCGACCGAACCGCCAAGTAGTTTTTTGATTCTTTTTTCCCAATCAGAAAGTTCTTCATAAGAAAAGGCATCGTTCAAAGAAAGCATTCTGTTCTTGTGCTTTATTTTTTTGAATTTATCAAGTGGCTTGCCAGCCACTCTGTTTTCTGGAGCGTTTGGGTTGTTAAACTCCGGATACTTTTCTAAAAGTACTCGAAGCTCGCGCGTTAAAGAATCATAAACATCATCAGTGACACTGGGAGAATCTTTCACATGATATTCATACCGCAAGCGCGCGATTTCACTCCGCAGCCTTTTTATTCTTTTTTTGGTTTGAATTTTATTCATTTACTATCCTAAGGAGGAACACCAACTTTAGACGAAATTTTAAGTTCACGCCCTAAACGGTTTGGATTAGTTGAATTACAACTTGCATCACCAATGTTATACCCCGAAGAAGTGATGCGAAAAATGATAAAAAGGGAAACGGAAATCATCGTCTCGATTATGGTGTAACCGGCGATTGATTTTGGCGAGAAAAATATCTTGCTTGTTCTTTTCATTGTCCTCTTAATTGAAAAAACGGCTAATGAACAGGATGAAGTTTATGTAAAAAAGTTTTCTTTGGTCGTGCATATTTATACCAATTATTTGTTTTTCATCTGTTTTATTGAATAACGACAGCACCTGACCTGCCGCTACCGCCGCTACCGCCGCTACCGCCTGACTGCGTGTCAATACCTGCGCCGCCGCCGCCGCCGCCGCCATATTTCGTGTTCCCGAAATCAATGCCTCCTCCGCCGCCGCCGCCGCCGCCGGCAGCGTCATCCGAATCGCCTGAAGCGGCTCCGGCACCGAAGCCCGAAGCAGACATACCGCCATTGAACGGCGTACCGATTTTCCCTGCACCGCCTGAACCGCCGCTTTGCCCAGAACTGGCGCCACCGGTACCGCCGGCACTGCCCGGATCGTTAGCCGCATTGCCACCTCCGCCGCCGCCGCCGCCGCCGCCACTGCCTGTGGCGCTTAAAGGCGTCTTACCTACTTGAAAACGATCACCCCCTGACCCACCAGAGCCACCACCAACATCATTGACTCCAACTGTGGCCAATCCTGCCGAACCGCCAGGCCCTGGGACAGCGCTAAGCCCAGCATTTCCGCCGCCGCCGCCGCCGCCGCCGCCAAGCACCATGTATTGCGTGCCTGATTGGATGCGGAACGATGTTGTTCCGCCGGCAGCGCCAGGGTTACCTTGCACAAGGCCGCCGCTGCAGCTACTGCCGAATAAACCTACAATAGATTCATAAGTTGTAAGGG
>CAYJCQ010000103.1:0-2801 GCA_964368725.1 uncultured Candidatus Saccharibacteria bacterium | reverse complement strand
CGTCGTTTTTGACAAGATTACCGGTCTTCCGTCAGGAGCTTCAACGGTGACCTTCTGTTTGACCGGAACCGCCGACTGCAAAACCATCAACATAGCGGCCAATGGCACCATTACATATTAAAAAAAATACAGGTCAAACGCTTGCCGAAATCATCGTCAGTTTGGGCATTGCTTTTATTTTAGTCGGAAGCGCGGCCATGCTTGTAAGCGTGACTTTGCGCGCGAGCGCGAGCAATAAATACTTGCAATCATCTTCTTTTCTCGCCCAGGATCTTATGGAGAAACTCGTCGCTTTCGCGGAGGGCAAGTGGTATTGTCCTTCTAATTGTACAGCTAATTACGGCATAGCAAATCTTTTGAAGGGTTCCACAAATACCCATTATATCTCAACATCAGCCAATCCTTTTACTTGGGTGGGGCCTGGCGCAACCGAGACAACCGTGCTTGACGGTGTAACTTACAGCCGTTCTTTCTTCATTGATGAAGTATGCCGTGATGCAACAAGCGGTGCTATTACGACAGAAAGTTGGCCAGCGTGTCTTGCGACACAAAAAGATTTATCCACTCTGCTTGCCGTAGTCGTGGTTGCGTGGACCGAGCAGGGGCAGAGTCAGAGTTTTCGGTTAACGCGCTATCTTATCCATGACCGTAATAATCAGGTTTTTGTCCAGACCGACTGGAGCGGCGTGCCGACCGGTTCTCCGCCGCAAGTTGTTACGGTTCCGAATAACAAGTTTGAAACCAGCACGAATATAACTTCCGGATCGTCAATTCAAATAACATCCGGCTTAAACGGCAACCTGACCTCAAGCGTTTTTGATACCTGTATCACCGGATCAAACTGCGGCGCGGCTATTAATACCATAATGTGGAACGGCGCATCAAACGGCGGCGCGGTCAAGTTTCAGATTGCTTCAAGCGATTGTCCAAATGCCCAGACCAATTATTCGATCTGCGATTCGCCGGGTTCGTGGAGTTTTGTCGGTTCTGACGGGACAAACGGGACTTATTATCAGCCAACGTCGAGCGGTTTGCCCCTGGATTTAAAATACGACGACCATAAAAACAAGCGTTATGTCCGATATAAAGTGTTTTTGGACGCGGTCGGCGCGAGTCCCGTCGTTTACGACATAATAATCAATTGGACGCCATGACCCGAAATTCTAAATTCCAAATTCTAAATTCTAAAAAAACGCACGGAGTTATTTCGCTTGGGGCGACAATTCTTTTAGGAGGTATAATGGTTGAAATCGGGATTGCCGTCGCGCTCCTCTCGTTTTTCGTGAATCAAGGGACGGCCGGCGGCCGGCTTTCCGCCGCCGCTTTGGCCGCGGCAGGAGCCGGGGTTGACGACGCGGTTTTGAGGATAATCCGCAACGAGTACCCGAGCGTCAGTTATGCCGTTTCTTACGCGTCTCAGTTTTCCTCCGCCTATTCCACGGTTACCATCTGCAAGGGCGGCGATATCGGCTGCGCGTTTTCAGACCCCAGGAAGTTTGACATTATTTCTATCGGCCAGAGCGGTTCACAGCCGCCTTTCCGCAAGCGCAAGCTTAACGCGGTTTTAGAGGTTGATCCGGCGATTTGGCTTATCAGGGTTGAAAAAGTGACTGAGGTGCAGCTATAAATAATTTTATAACGCATATATGGCATATAATAAGAAGCAAATGGTTATGAGATTTATCGCGCCCATCAGAAAATGGGTTCGGCTTTTAAACCCTACGCCGCCGGTGGGAGGTCTTGCTATTAATTCAAACTCGGTACGTTTTCTCCTGATTAAAGAAAACGGCGCTTTTCAGACCGCGGCTCTGCGTTTTCCTCCGGGCATCATCGCCGACGGTAAAATCAAGGATTCGAAAGCCTTGACGGCTGTCTTAAAAGATATCCACGGCAAAGTTGCCTTGCCGGAAAAAACCATCCACGTCATTTTGAGTCTTCCTCCGGATCTTGTTTACACACAATCATTTTTCATACCGCTTCTCGCTGAAAGCCGTCTTGAAGAGGCGGCCCGGCTCAATCTTGAAATGCTCTCTCCGATTGACGTTAAAACCTCTTACGCGAGCTGGCAGAAAATAGGCGAGATCTTTTCGGGCGGCGCGCAGATGGAGCTTCTGGGAGCTTTTGCCGAAGCCGGTCCGGTAGACGCGTATTCGGGCGCCCTAAAAGATGCCGGCTTCGCGGTCGCGGCTATTGAATTTCCGGCTCTTTCGATCGCCCGGCTCGTGAAGCGGGGAGTGGAAGCTCAAGCCGAAAAACCTTATCTTGTCGTGGAAATCGCGGGCGAGGGAGTCGCCTTTATGATTCTTAGAAGTCTTAATCTGTATTTCAATCATTTTCACTCCTGGCAATCCATAGAGGAGGAGAGCGGCGGCAAGGCCGTGACCGTAGGCGATTTCAAGGATTTTCTTTTGCGCGAGGTTCAAAAAGTGTCAAATTTTTACGGCAGCCGCTGGGGGGGCGCCATAGGAGACGTTGTTTTGCTTACTTCCAAGATGCAGCAGGAAGTTACCGATGTCATAGAGAATAATTTTTCCATGCAGGTTACGAATCTTACTCTTGGAGAAGGCCATGAAAATTTTGGCTCCGATTGGTTCTCGGTTCTTGGTTCGGCGGTGAGAGGCATTACTCCAAGGCATAGGGATTCCGAATTAAGCTTGACCACAGCGCCGGTCAAGCTTCAATACTGGCACGCCCTGATTCTTAATTTTACCGGAATTTGGAGAAAACTGGCGCTGACATTTCTGGGTTTTCTTGTAACGGTGGCGCTTGTGGCAGACCTCTTCTTATTCTGGTCGGAGAGT
>CAYJCQ010000102.1:2193-2802 GCA_964368725.1 uncultured Candidatus Saccharibacteria bacterium | reverse complement strand
TCTCTCCATCCCCACAATCCCCCGCGGATCCCACGCTACCGCTTGGTCAAACGGGCCGATAAACATTTCGTAGAGGCGCAAAGCGTCCGCTCCAAATTCTTTTACGAGCGTGTCGGGATTTACCACGTTGCCTTTTGACTTGGACATCTTCACCCCGCCTTCGGCCAAGATAAGACCATGCGCCGTGCGCTTTTTGTACGGTTCTTTGACCGGCACGACGCCGATATCGTACAAAAACAAATTCCAAAACCGCGAGTAGAGCAAATGAAGCGTCACGTGCTCCATGCCGCCGTTGTACCAGTCGACCCCTCCTTCGCCTTTCGGGCTTCGGAGGGCAAAGCCCAACCAATATTCCATTTTCTTCCGATCGGCCAATGCCTTCTTGTTTTTCGGATCAATGTAGCGCAGATAATACCAACTAGATCCCGCCCAATTCGGCATGACGTCGGTCTCACGCCTTGCTGGCCCCTTGCACTTCGGACATTTTACATTCACCCATTTTTCAACCGACGCAAGCGGTGACTGTCCGTCGTCGCGCGGCTTGTACTCCTTCACTTTCGGCAATTCAACGGGCAAATCCTTTTCTGGAACCGGAAACCATCCCAGATT
>CAYJCQ010000102.1:0-2183 GCA_964368725.1 uncultured Candidatus Saccharibacteria bacterium | reverse complement strand
CCGACGCTCTTCCGATCTCCGCGCATTTTCCGCAGAAAATGAGCGGGGTCGGCTCTCCCCAATACCTCTGCCTCGAAAATACCCAGTCCCGCAACTTATACTGCACCGCCATTTTGCCTCCGACAAATTTCGTAATTTCCCACTTCGCTTTTTCCGAATCCATGTCGGAAAATCTTCCGGAATTACGGAGTAAACCATCACCCGCATAACATCGTTTACTTTGTAAAATTAGTTGATGTAATTCGTCTACTGTTTGGTTAAATTCAAGATCGCCTATTAAATCATTTTTATTCTTTGGCTCAACAACATTTTTTATATAATGATCTGCAGAACTTCTCGTTCCTGACGCAATCACGATCTGCACAAATTCAAAATCCCGCTCGTCGTGCGCTGGAACCGCCATAATCGCGCCTGTGCCGTAATCAGCGGAAACATAATCCGCCACCCAGATCGGAATCTCTTCTTTCGTTGCCGGATTTATTGCTTTTATTCCCTTCAATTCAACGCCTGTCTTTTCTTTCACCCCCGCAATGCGCTCTTCATCTGTTTTCGCCTTCGCTTTTTTAACATATTCTTCAACCTCCTTACGATTTTCAATCCTTGTCCCTTGTCGTTTGTCGCTTGTCGCTAAAAACTGATGCTCCGGCGCCAACACCAAATACGTCGCCCCGAAGATCGTATCGGGGCGAGTGGTAAAAACCTTGATCGCGGGGGTAAAAAGTTTTTTGATACCATCAGTAATAGGCTGAAGTTCTTTCATTTCTTCCTCTTCGGTTTGTTCAAGCACGTACTTGCCTGTTGCTTTAGAGATATAGAGACCTCGCAAGGGAAGGTAAGGGTCCACTTTTCCGCGCGTCTCGCTCGTAAGGATGACTGGGCGTACGGTTTCGACGTGCACGGCAATCTTTTCCGGCGTCACAAAGCAGAGCGCGTTGCGCCACTCCGCATCAACCCTGCCGCCCCGAGACGCGGCGATGTTCTGGTAATATTCCTCCATTCGCTTGCCAATTTCCTCTATCGTAAGTTTTTTTTCATCCGCGCCCGAGAGCGCATTACGCTTGACCGCGACCGGGTCTATTTCTACGCCATCAATAAAAAATCCGCTGTCATCGGCAAAAACCGGCAAGTCCGTTTGCGCCGCGATCGCGCGCGCTTTTTTCTCGGCGTTCTCCGCAAGCGTTGCACCGTCCTCGACAACATCAAATTTTCTAATCCCCACTTCCCTCGGCATTTTAAGATTGATTTTGAATCCTGCCGCGGTAAAAAGCTTCTGCATCCGCTTCATCTTTCCTTCATTGTTCGTCGCAAACACGATATCCATCTCCGGCGGCCTCCAATTCAGCGGAAAATCAATCTCCGCCCCCTCGCTTCTGCCAATCCAGTTCTCCTGCTGTTTTTTTATCTCCGGCAAAAAATCCAGGTCTTTTAGCCCTTCAAGCAATTTGTCGGCGTAGGCGGTGATTTTGAGCATCCACTGCTCCTTCTCGCGCTTCTCTACCGGCCCTCCGCACCGGTCGCACTTCCCTCCTGCCGCCTCCTCGTTCGCAAGCCCGATCTTGCACGACGGGCACCAGTTGATCTCAGTCTTCGCCTTATACGCAAGCCCGTGCTTAAAGAGTTGCAAAAAAATCCACTGGGTCCATTTGTAGTATTTCGGATCGGTGGTATCAATCTCGCGGCTCCAGTCAAAAGAAAGTCCCAAGGATTTCATCTGCCGCCGGAAATTGTCCGTATTCTTCTTGGTCGCAGATTGCGGCGAAACGCCTGTCTGAATCGCATGCCGTTCGGTTGGGAGCCCAAACGAGTCCCACCCCATCGGGTAAAGCACGTTAAACCCTTCCATGCGCCGCTTTCTCGCGATCACGTCAAGAGCCGTATAACTCCTCACATGACCAACATGCAATCCGTCGCCTGACGGATATGGAAACTCAACCAAAGCGTAATATTTCGGTTTTACTTGTCCTGAACTTGTCGAAGGATCAAAATCCTTGGCGGCAAACGCTTTTTTCTTCTCCCAAACCGCCTGCCACTTTTTTTCTATTTTTTTATGATCGTAGCCCATAGTGAGATTTATATAATCATACTGTGTTTTGCGGCTTTTTCAAAGAAAAACCCGCCGATTGGCGGGAAACATAGGGACTTGCGGACAGCGAGGAAGCGGTAGTTAGATCGGAAGAGCACAC
>CAYJCQ010000101.1:0-2862 GCA_964368725.1 uncultured Candidatus Saccharibacteria bacterium | reverse complement strand
TGAAGCAACGGCGTCAGAACCGGAAACAGAAGCGCCTTCGGACAAAAACTATCGCGCGAGCGCGGAGATACCGATACCGCCTACGCCCACCACATGAATCTTTTTTGGCATATGGTGGACCGTGCGAGAATCGAACTCGCGCCTTCCGGATGCAAACCGGATGCACTGCCACTATGCTAACGGCCCAAAAATTCTACTCTCTACTAACTACTTTCTACTTGCTCGTTCCTCAAACCACTCTATAGTTTTCCTTAATCCCGCCTCAAAATCAACCTGCGGCTTATAGCCAAGGAGTTTTCGCGCTTTGGAAATATCCGCGTGGGTGTGGCGCACGTCGCCCAAACGGGCGGACCTGCGTTCAACATTTAATTTCCTGCCGGCATATTTTTCAATCAGACGCTTTACGGTGAGTAAGTCGGTGCGCTCGCCGTGCGCTATGTTTATTGCCTCGCCGTTAAAACGCCCCTTTGCCAACATGGCAAGAATGTTCGCGTGAACCGCGTTCTCAACATAGCAAAAATCGCGGGATTGCCGGCCGTCGCTTTCCAAAAACGGATTTTTCCCGCCTAAAAATAACCCTTCCAGCCAACTGCAGACGACTGTCGCGTAGGCCGAACCGCCGTATTGTCCCGGGCCGAAAACATTAAAATAACGCAGGGAGACGGTATCAAGCCCGTAAAGATCGCTGAAAATTCTGCAGAACGGCTCGCCGACGTACTTTTGAAGGCCGTAAGGGGAAACCGGACGCGGATGATTCTCGTCCTCGCGCGTTGGCAAAATTTTCGCTCCTCCGTATACGGATGAAGACGAAGAATAGATGAAACGCCTGACCTTGTAATCGCGCGATTTCTCAAGAAGGGCGACTGTGCCGGTGATGTTGGCGACTGTCGTTTCGGTCGGACGTTCTACGCTGTAGGCAACGCGCGGCACGGCGGCGAAATGAAAAACATACTCCGGCCGGTGTTTTTTGAAAATCTTATCCAGCAATTTCAAATCGGTTACCGAACCCTCGTAAAACTTAACCCCTCGGTCCAGCGACTCCCGCCTGCCGGTTGAAAAATCGTCAATGCCGACGATCTTTATTTTCGGAAACCGCCGCTTAAATTCTTTTACAAAATTTGAACCTATAAACCCGGCACAACCAGTGACAAAAATGGTTTTTGGATATGACATATTACTCTATAACTCTCTAGTTGTATGCTGAGTATCGGCCTAATTCCTCCTTGTTTGCGTCGCCTTTTCTTCGTCTCCTGGAAATTTTTTCAACTCGCTCTCAAGACGGCTTATCAATTTCTTTGTCAGCTTCACCGGAGGATATTCGGAAAAGTATATTCGTTGAATGAAATCATCTTCCGAATCGAAAAACTTATTTCTCCACGAAACGAAAGCTGCGTCATCGTCATTCGGCGAGCTTAAGCGCCTGTTATGCACGATCTCTTCAAGTTCACGCAACGCCTCCTCACCGATAGTCAGACCGCCATTCCGGCCGGTGAAAAATTCTTTAAGCGTACCGAGACGAAAAGCCTCTTTAAGCCCATCCGACATATCGCGTTTGAATCCATAAATTTTTTTTTTCGACGAAAGGATCTTCAATCCAATATTTACCCTTGAGCCAAGGCAGACGTACAAAAGCTTTATTGGACACATAGGTGCGCTCGGATTCCCGAAGCGCGCTCTTTACGCGGAGAGTTCCTTTCAGATCTAGAATTTTTTTGCCTCGGGATTCGGTAAGTATAGTGAGATCATGGCAAAAAGCGCTATCTTCTCCGGCAACATTGCTCCGTATGCCCCCGATCTGATCCTTATCCTTTGGATCAAGCCCTGCGGTAATAACCGGCTCAAAGCTCCTGCTAATCATGTTCGCTCCGCTAAACCCTATGCCTTTCCATCCTGAAAACGAAGATTCCCCAGGATGTTCTTGCCTGTACCGCGCTGACCACAAAGATTGGCTTAAACGCTTCGCTTGTTTTAGAAGCATAAGCATCTCATTATACCTCCCTACCTCTCGTGAAAACTCAGGCGTAGTATCCGGGCTAAATTCATACTCAATCCCTCCGGCAGCGGCAATCGCGTCTGGATTTTCCCGAAACACGGCGCCGACTTTTTCAAGAAACCGCGTGTCATCAAATCGCGCGTCCGCGTCGCTCTGAATAATGATGCCGTTCTTGCCGCGTTCATCAAACCGCTTACTCGCCTCCGCCAGACCGCGATTCCTGGCATTGCCTACATTCCATTTATTGCGCCCTTTGGGGGCGCTCATCGCCCTACCCGAAGAACTTTTATCTATAGCGAAAAAATTGAATTTTTCCCGTATATTCCTAAACCGCTCTCGTTCCTCCGCGGACAGTCCCTCGAGGGCCGCGGCTGCTTCCTCGTCTCTCATATTTTTCCAAATAGGCAAACGCAATACGCGCTCGTTCATCTCCGATACGCGTTTAAACCTTTTTGATCCGTCATCCGGCCCATTATTCACAACATAGAAAGCCTCGAACTGTTCTGGATGAACGCCCTCCTGCCCTGTTAAAGATTCTATCTGTCCCAAGATACGATCAGACAACTCATCATACACAGGTACAACCAGCGCAATTTCGCAATCCGGATTCTGCTTTTCTTTAACTAAAGATTCTCCTTCTAAACTTTCTTTGAAGTAATGCTCCGCTTTCTCGCGATCCAATTTTTCCCGATCTGCTTCAGGACTAAGAAATTCTTCCATATTCTTTATTCTTCTGTTTTTTTTCGCTTCCGCTTGAATTTGATCGGCAGTAACGAACGTATATCCCCAACTTTGTAACCGCGGGCTTTGAAAAAGTCGACTATCCTCATCTTTCCTGCTTTATCCGGATCGTGCTCAAAAGATAGAAC
>CAYJCQ010000100.1:0-2915 GCA_964368725.1 uncultured Candidatus Saccharibacteria bacterium | reverse complement strand
CGAACCCGCGCCGAAAGAGAAGCTTGATTGGAGCGCCCACTCAAAACCCTCGGAGTCGCGGTCAATATGGCGGATAAAAATGGCATAAAGCGGCGGCACGACAAACGCGTCCCCCACGCCGATAAGCGCCTGAATCAGATAGACGTGCCACAGCTCGCGGGCTAAAAAGAAAAGGAAAACGCCGCCGGTGGTAATAGCAAGACCGATCAGCAGCGAATAGTAGTCGTCAAGCTCGCCGTGATTCCTGTCAATCCAGCGCGCGATGGGCAGCTGAAGAATTGATTTCACCACCCAGTAAATTGCCGAGGCAAAGCCGACCGCGGCGGCGGCAACACCAATGTCCCGAACAATGAACAGCGCAAATAGGGGCCCCGAAAGGTTTGCGGCCACAGTGAAGATAAACTGCGCAAAGATGATGATAAGGACAACTTGATTTAGTTTTGGAAGAGAAAAGCGCATATCTTATGGTATCTTCTCGACTCCGCTCGAAGAATAACTGTCTTTAAGCATTTTGAGATGACTTCTAAAATAATTTAACGCCGACGGTCGTTATGATCCCGCTGAAAGCGGAGCAGAGAATCTCGCAAAATCCTTCGGCTTCGTCTTTAGGACGACGCGTACTTAAAACAACGAAACCTGTTTTACCGCCTCAACCGGCGGCTCTTCCGTCAAATTGCCTGTCAGCTTATCCCAGTCGCGCAAAAGATCGGGCAGTTTTTTAAAATCATCCTCCAGTTCCTTCAAAACCGAAGTTGCGCGAAGCGCTGCCGCCGGATGATACTGCGGAACGATTAAATACGGCTTCAACGGCATCACCTTTCCGTGATCGCGCGATATTTTGGCGAGCGGCAAAAAGTAATTCATTGAGAATCGTCCAAGCGTCGCGATTATTTTCGGGTTAAGTATCTCAATTTGTCTTTTCAGATACGGCTTATAGGCCTCAATCTCCTCCGGCAGAGGATCGCGGTTTTCCGGCGGCCGCCGCTTGACGATGTTGGTGATGTAAACCGACTCGCGCGGCCAGCCGATATCCGACAAAAGTTTGTCGAGAAGCTTTCCGGCCTGCCCGACAAAGGGGCGCGCTAACCGGTCTTCGTGAAACCCCGGCGCCTCGCCGATGAACATCACCACCGCCGTCGGATCGCCCTCGCCAAAAACAAGATTGGCGCGGCCAAAAAGCGGCAGGGCGCTGTCGGCTTCCATTTCCTTCTTAAGTTCCTCTAAAACGGCCGCTTTTTCTCCCATGCCCATCATTATACGCGTTTTCTGAAGAGCGCCGCAATCCGCCGGCGCTTCTCCTTGTTTTTCAGGATATGAATTACCGCGGGCGCAGCCGAGGCGACGATTATCGCCGCGATTATCGGCAAAAGGTAGCGATCAACATTGGAAATGGCCTGCCCCAAAAAGTAGCCGGTCAGAGATAGACCAATAGCCCAAACCGCCGCGCCGGCAACGTTATAAAAAAAGAATTTATGGTACTGCATCCCGCCGACACCGGCGAGTATCGGCGCAAATGTTCTAACCCCGGGCAGGAAACGGGCCAAGATGATGGTCTTGCCGCCGTGCGTCGCGTAAAACCGCCGCGCGGCCGCGACGTTCTCGGGGTTGAAAAAAAAGGATTTTTCGCGCCTGAAGATACGCGGGCCGATGCGCCGACCGAAGGCGTAACCGACGTTATCGCCGAGAACCGCCGCGATAAAACACCCTACCGTCAAGATCCAAATATTCAAGTAATTCTGCGACGCAAGAAAACCAACTGTAAATAAAAGCGAATCGCCCGGCAGGAAAAAACCCAGAAGCAAACCGGACTCGGCAAAAATAATGGAAAAAACACCGATATAGCCGATGGCCTTTATTAAGGCTGCGAGATCAATCCCGAAAAAAGTTTCCATATTTTGAACTGGTTTTCTGGAACAGCTTGCCCGCCGCCGAGCGCGTCAATGTCAGCGCATCAATATAAAAAAGCATAAAGCTCGTAGAAAACGCCGACGGCAAAAATCAAAAGCAGAGTGAAGCGGATTTCTCGCGGCAAAAGCATCCGGAACCCTTGAGTCCTATGCCGCAAGGCGGCTTCGCGGTGGAGAAGAAGTATAAAAATGCTGTCAATACCGATGGCCACCGCGCCGACCAAGCTGATGATTTTTATAAAATCGTTAAATCCTAAAAGGTATAAAAGTCCAGGGATTAGAGCGGCCGCGAACCAGGCCGACTCAATCTTCAATCCGAAATCCGAAATCAGCATGCCTTTTAAAACCAGCCCCAGAGTGATAAACGAGGTGATCGCGGCGAGAAACCCGATAGCGCTGCCGATAAGAAGATAGTTTGACCCGAATTTTCCGGCAAGGCCGCTTATGGCATCGGCCGAAGTTTCCTGCCCGGTGGCTCCGAATACCAAGAAAGCAAATATAAGATAGACCGCCGCCGCAAGAACCGTTCCGGCTATAATAATTCTTTTAAACTTCCTATTGAGCTCGCTCTTTAACAAAAGACTGCGGAGGTCGGGGATAACCGCCGCGCCGGCCATAGCAAAGAGGAGAACGCCGTAAGGGACGGCCAAACTCTTGAGATTAAAATCAAAAGACGTGAAAAGCGAAACTTTAGGAATAAGGATGAGAGCGAGAAAAACAATGGCGCCGATCAGCCCCAAAGTAAGAATGGCGTTGGTTACACTCTCAAAACGGATATTCCGGAAAATAACGGCGGCGCCGAAAAGATAAAAAATCAGCGGGCCGGCGAAAATCGGGGCTCCCGGGTAAATCCCAGAAATCAAAACCCCGAGAAACGATCCGCCCAAAACAACATAAGCCAGGAGTGACCCTCCGAGGCCCAGAAAATGTGAAATGCGCGCCATCCAGCCGGCCGGCTCGCCAAAATAAATACCGACGTAGCCGGGGAGGCGGTGGATGGTCGGCGTT
>CAYJCQ010000099.1:0-2956 GCA_964368725.1 uncultured Candidatus Saccharibacteria bacterium | reverse complement strand
GATGGGCGATAAGATTTTTAACATCATCGTTCCCAAGGAGAAGAAGATCAAAATAAAAAACGGCAAACGCAAGGATGTGGAGGAAAAGATTTATCCGGGCTATGTGCTCGTGGACATGGTTATGACAGACGAATCGTGGTATGTGGTCAGGAATACTCCTCGGGTGACCTGGTTCGCGGGAGTTGACGCGACCACTCCGGTGCCTCTGTCGGATGCCGAAATCAAGGAGTTGATGGCCAAGATGGGCGAGCAGGAGAAAAAGTTCAAAGTTGACTTGAAGCCGGGCGATTTGGTAAAAATCATTGACGGCCCTTTCAAGGATTACGACGCGAAAGTCAGCGAAGTTGATAACGACAAAGGCAAGGTTAAAGTATTGGTAGCGATATTCGGAAGGGATACGACGGTGGAGCTGGATTCATTGCAGGTGCAGAAAGTTTGAGTAGCGACACCAATATACGAATACACTCGAATGATCCAAATAATATTCGTAAATTCGTGTGACATTCGTAATTAGTGTCGCTTGTATTTATGGCAAAGGCAATAAAAACAGTATTAAAGCTTCAAATAGAAGCGGGTAAGGCAAACCCCTCTCCGTCGTCGCTTCGCTCCTCCTTAAAACCCCTCGGTTTTAACCCGCCCCTCGTGAAGCTCGGGGCTTTTCCGCCACGGGAAACTCCCGTTTCCCGACCCCTTCCCACGGCGCAGGGTTTGCGTTAGTATTTCTTGACTATGGCTAAAGCTATAAAGACCGTACTTAAATTACAAATTGAAGCGGGTAAGGCAAACCCCGCGCCGCCTATCGGCACCTCTCTTGGGCCGCACGGCGTAAACATCGCCGGTTTTTGCAAAGAGTTCAACGACGCGACCAAGGATATGACAGGGGACGTGGTGCCGGCGGAAATCACGATCTATGAGGATCGTAGTTTTACGTTTAAGTTAAAAACTCCGCCCGCTTCCGCGCTTCTTAAAAAAGCGGCTGGAATTGAGAAAGGCAGCGCCACGCCGAATAAGACCAAAGTCGGCAAGGTGACGCGGGAGGATGTGCGCAAGATTGCGGAGAAAAAACTTATTGATTTGAATACCGATAACTTGGCGCAAGCGGAAAAGATTATCTCGGGAACAGCCCGCAATATGGGCATAGAAATTACCGATTGATTTTTATACTTTATCAGAAACTTTTTCTTTTCCTCAACCCGTTCCGGCCGCTCCAGCGGCGGCCTCCACTTGTCCTCGCGACGGCGGGGTTTTGCTAACGTGCGATTATAGCAAAACCACCAAGCCCGCCTGCTCCGGAGGTTTCGGAAAAAGAAAAAGTTTCTAGCAGAAATTCCGAATCCATCTTGTTGTATTTTTGAAACGATTATACTACACTCACTCGTAGCAGTTTAATGTAGGTGTTTTTATGGCTTCTTTTTGTCCCGCGGGGACAGGGGGAAATGAGATGGCGCGTTCTGTCTTGGACGATGATTTGATTACGGTGAAAGCGGCGCAATCGCGCGTGAGGCGCGCGGTGAAACAGGCTCTTGCGGTGGAAAGGAGGGTAAAGCCTCACGCCTTCACGGACGAAGCACTCATCGTTCACGATAAGGACATTCGTCATGGCGGCTATCAGTTGGGGCAGGCGGAGCTACGAGCTACCCACGTCGTGCTAACCCAAGACGAGTTTGCTGTTCGACTCGATGCGGCGCGAACGGAACAACGTGACGAGTTCGATCGTCTCTACCCGCATATTTTCACCGAGGCCGGGTTGGACGCGCACGACGGGGAAGTGCGCAGGGTACACGGGGAAAAACTTCGCGCTGCCTTTGTCGCAGAACTTGTTGAGAAGTGCACGGAGGCCGAGGCCGTCGGATCCAAGAAAGCCGTTGAGGCGATTCGTCTTTTGCTCTCCAAGGCGTTTCCCAAAGGCATCTTCTTCGACAAGCCGCATTTTGTGCCCGGAGTCGCGCGGCTCGCTACAGTTCTTTTTGAGGAAACGAAGAGCAACCCTGGAACGCCCGAAGCCGAGTTTGCGATCAATTTCGCGCACAGCGTTTTCTCGGCTATGTAGTAGGGGCATTGTTTCGGATTCCAAACATCACCTTCGTATCGGCGATCCTTCGCGGATCGCCTTTTTCTTTTGTTAAGTTTCTGGTAGGATTCTTTTGGCACATTAACAGCCGGAGTTTCCGCTTGAGAAATCCGCGGGCGCACGGCTAGCAGGAGCAGAAAAGGCCTAAAGGAGGATTTGATGATAAGCAGAAAAGTGTCGTCGGCAGAACCCGGTAGTTCTTTAGACGAGCGTTTTCCTTACGCGTATGTGTACGAGCCGCCTCGGAGGGAGCATCTTTCCGATGCGGAGGTCATCGCGTGCGCGCGAGGAGAGGACGCCGTTCCGGTCGTCGGCCGGTTGCGTACGCATACCCTGCATTGCGAAGCTTGCGCGGGGCGCGTACGTGGCGTCGCGCCATAGCCGAAGCAGTAACTCGGGAATGGCGTAGTCGCAAGAGGGGTTTCCAGCCCCTCTTTTTTTCGCTATAATCTTTGCGTGACTAACTACGAGCCAACAATTGGTTTAGAAATCCACGCCGAACTCAAGACAAAAACAAAGATGTTTTGTGATTGTCTTAATAATCCGGAGGAGAAACACCCGAACGTAAATGTCTGTCCGGTTTGTTTGGGACATCCCGGAACGCTTCCCGTGATAAACGAGGAGGCGGTTAAGCATGTTTTGAGGGTTGGCATGGCCTTAAACGGCGACATACCGGCATCTTCAAAATTTGACCGCAAGAACTATTTTTACCCCGACTTGCCTAAGGGTTATCAGATTTCCCAGTACGATTTGCCGCTTGTCTTCGGCGGCGTTTTGAAAGGCGTGCGGCTGACAAGGATCCATTTAGAGGAAGACGCGGGAGCGTTGGCGCACGCAAATCCCAAATCCCAAATCCCAAATCCCAAAGGCGAAGATTATAGTTTA
>CAYJCQ010000098.1:0-3082 GCA_964368725.1 uncultured Candidatus Saccharibacteria bacterium | reverse complement strand
AGCCCCACCGCCTCGGTATTCAGGAAAAAACGTATGAACCAGGCATCCAGTTGTTTTACGGCATTGGAAAAGCCTTGGCGGATAAATATCCATTTTCCGAAATTGCGAACGATGTTTGTAAATATCCGTTCTTTCACCGCTTGAACACCGCGAAAAACCGTTTTGTATTCGCGAAAGAAAAAGAAACTGGTGTAGGCCAGGATTATCGCCGAGGAGAAAACCGAGGACAGCAGAACCTCGCGCAAACCGAACGAGCCCCCCGACCAAAAGCCGATGAGGAAAAGGAGCCGGATGATCTCCTGTATGGCCCCGGAGCCGAAAGTAACAAAAGAAAGAATCGCCCCGAACAACATCCCCTGCATTCCGCTGATCATTCTTATCAGAGCAAGAACGCTCATGATGCGGATAAAACTGGCTATATCTTTGCCGTAGTAAGAAGCGAAGAGTCCGGCTCCAAAGAAAAGCGCTGCGGATATTAGAACGCCCAAAATTATCTTTAAGGCCGCTATTTCATGGAAAAGCCTTTTGGCCCAGGGAAGGCGCTTGGCGGCAAAAGCTCGCGCCAAGTCATTAGAGACGATGTCGTCAAAAATTCTGAAAATTGAGGCCTCGCTCACCGCTATGGCGGTAAGCACCAACTGGTAAAGTCCGTAATGGTAAACTGAAAGCGTGGCCACAATAAAAAAAGAACTTGTTGTGCTAATGCCGCGCACCACCACGCCAAAAAGGTGGCCGCGCGCCGTGCCCCAGATATAAAGCTGGGAAAAAGAATATCCGGTTGGGTTAGCTTGGGCCATACCAGTTAGAGATGGTTACAAAACTATTTCGTGACGAAATTCAAGATTTTCGCGAGACGCGAGAGTTCCGCTTTCGCGGGAAGCTCTCCCGTCTCGCAGCGAGACGAGGAATGCCAGCAAAAAGATTTGAAACGTACTAGCAGTACGGTGAAAATCTTTTTCGGCAGCATGACGAAGCCGCAGCCGAAAATCTGGAATTGCAGTAGAAATAGTTTTGCAGCCATCTCTTAATACTAAAAAACCGGCTCACTAATTTCAGCCGGTGGATTCTCGGCTTTATAGTTTATAAACATCAACTGCTTGGCCGAAACGTTCCAATTTAAACAGACCCAACGGGTTGATGGTTGCGATTTCTCCTGAAATATCCAGCGAACGCCGAAAGCCGTCTGAAAAATAAGGCTGGAAGCGGGCTACCCGCTCTAAACTTTCAACCAAGCGCCTGGTCGGCGGGTAAAGATCGGAACGGTCGGCGTATTCGTATTCAACAATCACGTATTTGAATCCCAATTTTTTGAAATAGTCGGGGCTGGCCGTCAGGCGCTCTGGTTTGGACGGTGAGATAAAATGCAAGTTTAGAACGTAAAATGCC
This sequence comes from uncultured Candidatus Saccharibacteria bacterium, assembly GCA_964368725.1. Lineage (GTDB taxonomy): Bacteria > Patescibacteriota > Minisyncoccia > UBA6257 > 1-14-0-10-40-38 > CAYJCQ01. The sequence goes on along the minus strand of CAYJCQ010000098.1, from coordinate 1,696 downwards.
GGCGAGGGGTAAGTTTTGCCGTCGCGGCGCAAAAGGGCGCGATCCGACGAGCGAAGCCCCGACGGATCAAGTTTTTCAAGATCGCTTATCCCCTCTTTAGTATTGATCAGGCGAAGATACTGGAGATCGGCCAAAATTTTCGCGCCGGGGGGGATATTTTTTTCAATCCATTCCTTGGCGACGAGACGCGTGTCCTTGCGGTTAAGGACCAAGTTATAACGTAAGTCTACGACCAAAGGATAAGCGAAAAAAATAAGGAAGGCCGCGCCGTAAAGCGCAAAGGCATTCCTCCAAGCCGGCCGCAAATGACTTTGGGCCTTGAGCATCAGCCGATCCGCGCCGTAACCGGCCATAACGGCCATCGCCGGCAGAATGAAAACCAAGGCGCGGGGGATGGCGTTGAAGAAAAGGTAAAGCAGGGTCAGGTAAAAAACGCTGAAAAGAAAAACGGTAGTTACAAAAGTGCGGTTCTTCCGGAACAAGGCCGCGGCGCCAATCAGTGACGCGGCCAAGAGGATTGTTTCGTAGCGAACGAGGAGTTTCAGGTAGTCAAGTATAAACGCCGACCAACCGCTAAGACTGCGATTAAGGATGAACCCCAAACGCATGCTAAAATCCCCTCCAACCGTTCCGGCGCCCTCACCCCGCGTCAGACCGTAAGGGTAAAGCGCTACAAACAGGAGAGCGACGGCGAGGGCGGTAAGTAAGAAGAGTCCGAGCCGCAGGGAAATAATTTTTTTGCCGAGCGACTGGCCCTTTCGGGAAAAGTGAGCGATAAGACCGGGCAGAACGGCAATAGCGCTTGAGGTGTTGACCCCTCCGCCGAGACCGGTGAAAAGGCCGGAGAGGAAATACAATTTTTTTGAATCGGAAGTTTTTAAATCGGCGGCTTTCAGCCATGCCAAGTAGATCAAAAGGGCTGCCGGCATCCAGTGGCGGACGACCTGCGAGAGCTGAAGGTGGTAGAAGCTTAAAGAAAGAAATAAGGCGGCAAGAAGTGAGGCGCGCTCTGATCCGGTTGCTTTTTTAGTCAGAAGATAGGTGACGAAAACTGCGCCGACACCTATAAGCGCATTTAAAACCCGGGCCGCAACCCAGATAAAAGTCGGGTCAAGAGCAATAGCATCTTTGAAATCCGCCAGCGGCGGAAATCCGGAGAGAGCGTATTTTAAAGCAATTACCGGAGCGAGAGTGACCAAATAAAAATATGACGGCAGGGGCGGGTAATAAAGAACCTTTTTGAATTCATCCTGATGGAGGGCCGGAATAAGAGTTTTCAATTCCATCATCTTAAGAGCGCCGAGGACCAGCGCCGGTTCATCATTAACCAAAAATAGCGGGAAGCCGTAGGTGATACCCCAAAGGCGCAGCATAAGCGCTAAGAACAGAATCCAAAGGATGGGTTGGTTTAAATTTTTGATCGGCGGATGCGCCATGGTTCAATGAGACCCTCGTAAATTATGTGCGGGGAAATTTTTGATTGGCCGAGGCGCCGCTCGGTGAAAATTATCGGGATCTCTTTAATGCGCGCACCGCGGCGATAAAACATCATCCGCAAGGCAAACCACCAGGCGTAGCCGGTGGCCTTAACTTCTTCAAAGGGCGCGCTCTTAAGAAAATCGGTCCGAATGCAGGAAAAACCTCCGGTGCAGTCGCGGATAGGCAGGCCGGTTATCAGCCGGACATAAAAATTGCC
>CAYJCQ010000097.1:0-3110 GCA_964368725.1 uncultured Candidatus Saccharibacteria bacterium | reverse complement strand
GACGCATTTGACGGAACTTGGCACCATGTCGCCTGGGTGAATAACGGCAATACCGGCACCATCTACATTGACGGTACGCCCGACTCAACAGTGAATTATACCAAGCAGACGCTCTCCTTAAACGAAATCGGAATCGGCGCCCAGCTTAAGAGTTCGGCAACTCAAAACCTAAACGGCAAAATTGACGACGTGCAGGTCTATGATCGCGCCTTGACAGCATCCGAAGTCGCCCAGCTCGCGAGCGGCATCCAGCCGCCGCCTGGCGCGCGATTGGACACCGTGCCCGCGAGCATGTCTTTCAGCGCTATTGTCGGGGCTCCGGATCCGGCAGCGCAGACACTCTCGATTTCAAACATAGGCGCAGGCACGATGAATTGGGATATAACCAGCAATGTTCCCTGGTTATTCGTTGCTCCGGCAAGCGGCACTGACAACGGCACGGTAACCGTTTCTGTCGCCACGGCAGGATTTTCCGCTGGCAATTACTCCGGCGCCCTGACGGTGGACGCTCCGGGCGCCGCAGGCAGTCCGGCGGTCGTTACTGTGAATCTAGCGGTTGCCGATCCGCCCCCTCCGCCTCCGGGCGGGACAGGCGCCGCGCGCGTGAGCAGAGTGGGTTCTGACTTTTCTACAAATTCCGCGCCCGGCGGCACTATGGCGTGGGTTGACGCCTTGAACGCGGATTCGTCAAACCCGGCCGATTTCCTGAATCTTTCCTCCGGGGCTCATACCGCATTTTCAACAGATTTGCCGTTTTATTCAGAGAGCGTGAGCATCTGCGCGTATTCGGTCGGCAGTACACCGTGCGTCTTTTCCGGGTTTTCATTAAGTCCTACCTGCGATGGATTCTCGTGCGGCATACCGATTACTGTTTCCGACGACACAGTGACTCATATCGGCTTTCAATACCAAACAGCTCCTACGCCCTCGCCGTCTCCGTCACCTTCTTCAACAGTGCCTCCGTATACGCCAACACCTACATCTACAGGCGGCGGTGGAGGCGGGGGTGGCGGAGGCGGAGGTGGTGGTGGAGGCGGTGGATATACGCCGACCTCGCCAGCACCAAGCCAGCCGCAGGGAGTAAAAGCGGTTGCCATGTCGGACAGTCAAGTTATTGTTTATTGGATCAACGATAACCAGCCGAAGCTTGGCTATAAACTGGAGATGAGTATTGACGGCAAAACGTTTGCTGAAATTTACGGCAATTTACCCCCTAATTTCTATTACAAATCGGTTGCCGGACTCCGTCCGGGCGCAACTTATTACTTCCGCGCGCGCGCCTTCAACTCCTACGGCGTCTCTGCCTATTCGCCGGTCGCAAGCGCCGCCACTTTCTTGGTCAAACTGCAGACAGCCGTACAGGCAAATGTTCCGGGCGCGCCGCCGATTCCGCAGAATGTGATAGCAATGCCGTTGACAGCCAACCAAGTTATTCTTTATTGGATAAACGACAATCAGCCGAAACTCGGCTACAAGCTTGAAATGAGCATTGACGGCAGAAATTTCAGTGAAATTTACGGCAATTTACCCCCTCATTTTTATTACAAATCGGTTGCCGGACTTAACGCTCGCGCGACTTATCAGTTTAGAGTCAGGTCGTTTAACACGCAGGCGGCGTCAGCGTATTCCAATATCGCGACCGTCACGACTTTGGCAAAGGGCGTGCTGCCCGTAATTTCTTCCGCCGGAGTTTTTACTGCCACGCTTACCCGCGGATTGCGGCACGCGGAAGTTTCTTTATTGCAGAAATGCCTTAAAAGAGATGCGGCGGTTTATCCCGAGGGTATTGTAAGCGGTTACTTCGGATTACTCACAGAGGCGGCAGTGCGGCGCTTCCAGGCCAAGCTGGGATTGCCGCAAGTCGGGAGAGTCGGACCTTTAACAAGAGTTGAATTGAATAAGGTTTGCGCCGCGGTGTTAAAAGTTCAGTAGCCCCAGGTTTAATTAAGTTTTAGCGGCGACGGCGGCGATGATCTTACCCGCGTCCGCCTCTTTGAGAGTTCTAACGGCTTCGCTTACGGTCGCACCGGAGGTGAAAACGTCGTCCACGAGGATGATATTTTTATTTTGGACAAGCGCCGGATGCGGTACGGCGAAGCTTCCCTCAAGATTTTTCTTTCTTCTTTCCAGGTCTTTTATTTCGGCCTGCGCTTTTGTTGCTTTTACGCGCATAAGCGCGTTTTTTATGAGCGGCAATCCGTTTTTTTCCGCAAGATTTTCCGCGATCACTTCTGCCTGGTTGAATGTCCGTTCGCGGCGGCGGGAGGGATGAATGGAGATTGGGATAATGGAAAATGTAGAAAGGTTAATGGATAAAGATTTTAGGTAAACGGCGAGAATATCGGCGAGCGCACGTCCGGCCGCGGTTTTCTTTCCGAACTTCAGTTCATAGATAAGCGTGCGTACGATCTCGTTTTCATAGCGCGTCGCGGCCGCTAGCCGAAAGGGCGCGTTTGGGTGACACATCTTTACATTCTCGGCCATTCTCGCGCGGCAGATCGGACAGGTGAGCGTATTTTCAACTTCAATCTTTGAAAGGCATTCCGTGCAAAGAGGTTTTTCCTTATCTCCGGTCCAGGCGGCGCAGATAAGGCAGACGGGCGGAAATAGGACGTCTAAAGCGATTTCCTTGGTTTTTTGGAGGACGGGGAACATGGTATAATTATGGACAATAACGATGACGATGACAAAATGACAATTATATTTGCGTTGTCAGGTTGTCGCTTGTCATAGTCATCGGTCATAGTCATTGTAATATGTCATTACTTTCTTCTATATTCGGAGGCGGGCCCTTGCTGGGCGTTGACATAGGGACTACTTCCATTAAAATAGCCGAACTTGGACGCGTAAAAGAAGGCGTAGCGCTGAAAAATTACGGCATACTTGAGGCGCAGAATTATTTAGAGCGTTTTAATGAAGCCCTGCAGACATCCAGTCTGAAGCTTTCGGAAAAAACAGCGGCTGCCTATCTAAAGATTCTTCTTGACCGCGGTAATTTTGTTTCCCGGACGGCGGTCGCCTCCATTCCGGCTTTCCTCGCGTTTTCAACTTTGATTGAGGTTCCGGCGATGTCAGAAGGCGAGCTTAAAAAATTCATTGAACTCCAGGCA
>CAYJCQ010000096.1:2279-3141 GCA_964368725.1 uncultured Candidatus Saccharibacteria bacterium | reverse complement strand
CCAATCTCGACGGCCACGTACATGTTTTAAGGAATCTGCCGCCGGAAATCGTGGGCGCCTTGTGTTCGCGCGCGAGTCGCGCGGCTGATTCGCTCCTTCGGGTTTTGCTCAAGGAGTATTTTTATCCGATCGCGGACGGCGAAAACAAGGAACTCGCGCAAGAACTTGAAGACATGGTAAAGTTTTTACGCGAGCGGGGATTCAAGAATATTTTGAACAACCAGAGAGCCCGGCAATTCTACGCCAAGTGGCTCTCCCAGTACGGCGACGATTCAATAGCCCAGATGACGGGGACGCACGTGGTCTTCCACGGCATCTCGCAGGTGGCGATGAAGTACGTGGAAGATCAGCGCATCGGGCTTGAGCCGATAGAGAAATCCACGCGCTACGTCAATTTTGGGAACAAGATTGGGGGCAGTTATCTCTATTACACCCCGCGGCCGGACTTGGGGAAAGTCGGGCTCTTAAATGAATACCGCGCGACCCTTGACCATCTTTTCGAAACTTATTCCGCGCTCTTGCCGGAGCTTATCGGCTGGCTCACGGCTAATTTTAACGATAAGGCCTCTATTCTTGAGAAAAAGGCCTTTGATACGTTGCGCGGCCTTTTGCCTATGGCAACCCTTGGCCAAGTCGCTTTTCGCGGCAACGCCCAGTCGTGGGAATACCTGATTAACCGGACCGCCAAGCACCCTCTTGGAGAATTACGCTGGATCGCGCATACGTCAAAACAGGAGCTTGATGCGGACATCCCGTCATTATTGCTCCGTGTCGAAGAGGAAAAAGTAAAAGACTATCAGCGGTATCTGCCGGGCAGAAAAATAAAGACAGGCTTTGCTGTGCGCGTTCAGGGGATTGTTTC
>CAYJCQ010000096.1:0-2269 GCA_964368725.1 uncultured Candidatus Saccharibacteria bacterium | reverse complement strand
CCAGGAGCTTGATAAGGAGATCCCGTCGCTTCTTTTGCGAGTTTCCGACCCGAAGTCCCAGGAATACCAGGAGTATCTTGGAGCGCGCGCACTGCGAGTGAGGCGTATGGAAAATGGAAAATGGAAAATGGACGAAGACGACCGTGAATCAAAACCAAACGTGAAACTAGTTGAATATAATCCGAAGGCAGAAGAAAAAATCCTTGCCGCGATTCTTTTTCCGGTTCTCCACAAGAGCTGGGAGAACACCTATCACATTGTTGAAAAACTTTCTGCGGGAGAAAAAAAGGAAATTTTGGATACGTATCTTTCGGGGCGTCAGGCGCGGTGGTACAAAGTCGGGCGGGCGTTTGAAAGTTCTTATATGCGTTTTGAAATCGTGATGAACGTGGGCGCGTACCGCGATCTGCACCGCCACCGGATGATGACGCAGGAGCGGCAATTATTTTCCGCGCACCACGGCTATGACGTGCCGCAGGAAATAAAAGACGCGAAACTTACCGAGCGTTTCATTGAAGCGCTTGATCGGGCAAAAACGCTATTTGAAAAACTAGAGCCGCACGATCCGGAACTCGCCCAGTATGTCGTGCCGCTTGCCTATCGCATGCGGTTCTACCAGTGGAAAAATTTCCGGCAGATTTTCTGGGAAACCGAACTGCGCACCATCTCCCAAGGACATCCGGATTATCGCTATATTGAACACGAAATCTATCGCCTCACCAAAGAAAAATTTCCAATGATTGCGGAAGCAATCCAGGTTGACTCGAACGATTACTCCATAGCCCGCCGCGGCACCGAGGAGAAGATCGCGGCAAAGGAGAAAGAGATTATGGAAAAGTTAAAGGCGCGAGGATAACACAGGCAGCTGACCTAATTAGAATTTTTCAGCTTCACCTTCAGATCATTAAACAGGGGAAGGTATTGCGGCAGACGGCTGTAAATTTCGTCAGCGATTTCTTCGTTGTAGGTATGAACGGTTAAGTTTCGATCCTCCATTATTTTGAGCCAGCGTTCATCATCTGAAACCAAATCAAATTTAAACGCTGAAGCTAAACATTCTTTTGGAGAACGGCAGATGATTTTTTGCGTTCTCATGAATCTTTGTATAGATTTCCACGCGAGCTCGGCGGTGAATTCAAAACGTTGAATCGCCGCGTCGCGGCTCATAATTGTTTTAGGCTGTTTCAGGGCCTCCTCAAGCCGCATTAGCGATTTCTCAAATGAGGCGATGATTTCTTCTTTCATGATAGCACTTTTGCGTATTCCAAAACCCCTCTCCTGAATTCTTCCCCCACCGACTTTAGATCAACTATATCAATGCCGCGGAGCGTGGGAATTTTTTCTATGCGTTCTTTAATTTGTACCATAGTTTGGAAGGGGACCGTATTCTTGCCCAAAATTCCGATATCAATGTCTGATGTTTCAAGGGCGTCTCCTTTTGCCCACGAACCGAAAAGCAGGACTTTATATTCTTCACCGAGATATTCCCTTATTATTTTGCTAGCTTCTTTTATAATTTCCTCTTTAAGCATTGCGGTGATTATAGCACCGATATATTTGTATTGGAAGCCCGGTCTTATCCTTAGATATGCGTCCCAAGTAGCGTTCTTTTGCTCTTTGGGCTTATGGCATTTGTACTTTGCCCTAAGTCCTTGGGCACAGGCTTCTCCCGATACGCCGAAAAACGGGAACAGGGCTCCGCGCGATGTTTGCGCGGAGCCCTGTTAATTTGATAAAATTACTTTTGGTACTAGGCGAATATGCGGGAAGTTTACGGATTTCCCGGTGCCGAATCCAGTTTGCGCCGGTCCAGAATATGCTGGATTACGGTTCAGCATAGCGCGGCTTGCGCGGAACTTCCAAAAATGAAGCTACTTGGTGTGAAGCGCCAGGTGATTTTAGATCACAAATTCGATTCAGTCCGGAGATTCATTTCAACGGACAGTGGCGAGGGCGGCGCTTCGCGCGTTCTCTGACTCCGACGGCTCTCCGTTCGTCTTCTACCTGAAGCGTGATGGGAGGGAACAATATTTAAAAACTAATCAAGGCGCCCGTCTTCTCAAACGCATGCTTAAAGAATATCTTTATAAGCAGAAACTAAAATAAGCCGAATTTCTACTACCTGGTATGCTTCTCTCCCGCGACGCCATTCTAAAACATATTAAAAAAGGCACGATTGTCATAGATCCTTTTTTGGATAGGAATTTGAAAACCACAAGCTATGACGTGAGTTTGGGCGAGTGGTTTTGGAGAGAGAACAGGCCCTTAG
>CAYJCQ010000095.1:2580-3236 GCA_964368725.1 uncultured Candidatus Saccharibacteria bacterium | reverse complement strand
GGCCGCTATGTTGATGGTTTTGCAGTGGGCGGTTCCGGTCAAAGATAAGGTCACCGTTGAAGCTCCTGACGGAAGACCGGTAATCTTGTCAAAAACGACGTCCCAGGAACCCGGGTTCTGGAATCCGACGGCCGCGTGCAGAGGTTTTTTAAAATAAGCGACTCCGCCGTACGCAGCCCCTTTGAAAATCTCGTAGGTATCCTGGCCGCTCGCGTTGTTCACAAAATGAACGCCCCACTGGCTGTCTTCTTCCTGTATAATTGAGCGCGACTGGGCGTCCCGCAGAGTCGCCGCGATAACATCGGCGTCAAACCCAAGTCCCTGGCTGCGTTTATAATTAACCAAACTCAAAGAAGTCAATGAAGCCAGAATCGCCACAACGGCGGAAACTATTAAAATCTCTGTCAGCGTAAACCCCCGCTGCCATTTTTGATATTTGATATTTGAAATTTGAGATCGCATTAAAACTGTCCCACTAATTGATAAATCGGCATGATGATCGCGAGCGCGATAACCGCGACCACAAGACCGATAACCGTAAGCAAAGCCGGCTCCACGAAAGAAACGAATGTCTTCAGGGCGCGGCCAACCTCGGTTTCATAAAAATCAGCGAGCGTGATAAGAATCTCGTCCAGATGGCCAGCATTCTCCGGAAA
>CAYJCQ010000095.1:0-2570 GCA_964368725.1 uncultured Candidatus Saccharibacteria bacterium | reverse complement strand
ATTGTCTCGCCTCGCGCTACTCCTTCGCGCGCTACGCGCCGCAAACTTTGGGTTAGTGCCTCGCTCCCGATCGCGTTTGAGGTAATCTCAAGCGCTTCTATAATGGGCAGGCCGGACTTCAAAAGCGCGGAGAGGGTACTCGCGAATCTCTGAAGCGCGAGCTTTTCCACTATTGAACGGGCTACCGGAACTGAACGCACGATCCGCTGAAGCATAACGCGGCCATTTTTAGTTTTGATGAGGAAAAAGGCGAGGCCGGCAATCACAATGATGCCAACCGCCAAGATAAACCAAATATACTTGCCTAAGAAAAGCCCAAAGGAGAAAACAATGCGCGAGAAAAGCGGCGGTTCAAAACCGCTGCCCGTGAAAACCTCGGCGATTCTCGGCAGCGCGAAAGTCACTAAAAAAGTGAGGATCACGACTGCCATGATGAGCAGAAGTATAGGATAGATGAGCGCCCCTTTAATGCGGCTCCTCAAATCGTTTTCTTTCTCCAAGGAATCGGATAATTCTTCAAAGACCTTGTCCAGATTGCCGGAGGCCTCGCCGGCTTTGACCAAACTTACGAACGTCTCGGAAAAAAAATTCGGGTATTTGGCGAAAGTGGAATGGAACGGCTGTCCTCTCTCCAACGACCTCCTCACTTCAACCAAAAACGCCTTAATGATCGGTTTGTCAAAATCGGCTATAAGAATATCTATGGCGCGAAAAAGGTCGGTACCGACCTTAAGCATGAGTGCCAGATATTTCGTAAGAAATACTTTGTCGGTGACGGTTATTTTTTGTCCGAAAAATCTGCGCTCTTCGGAGGCAATCTGAATCTCCGCCGGCTGAATGGTAATGGGGCGAAGACCTTTCCCGGCCAAAAAAGACAAAATATCAGACGGCTCATTGCCGTCGGTCTCGCCCTCTATTACCTTGCCGTCCGGCTGAAAAGCGATGTAATGATAGCGCATACCTTTATTTTACCATGACTGATGACGATGACCGATGACGTTTGACAGTCCGATTTTCATAGTCATAGCAGGCGTCATTCTCGAATAACCCTCATTATTTCCTCTAATGTCGTCATGCCTTTCTCCACCTTTTCCAAGCCGTCTTCAAGCATGGTGCGATAGCCGTCTTTGCGCGCGGTGGCGCGCAGATCGTCCAAGCTGAATGTAGGGCTCACAATCTGTTTACGCACGGCCTCCGTAATGTGCAGAATTTCAAAAATGCCGAATCTGCCCTTATAACCGGTATAGCCGCAAGCCGGACAGCCCTGCCCTTTAAACATGGTCTTGGGTATCTGAAAGTCCGAAGAAAGATTCAATTCCTTGATCTCCGCCTGCATAGACGCCATCATTTCCGGCTCAACTTTGAAAGACACTATGCAGACAAGGCAGATCCTGCGCACCAGCCGCTGGGCTATAACCAGGTTCAAAACGGCGGAAACCAGAAAAGGCGCCATCTTCAGGTCAATCATGCGCGGGATGGCCGTCGGCGCGTCGTTCGTGTGGAGCGAGGATAAAACAAGGTGTCCAGTCAGGGCCGCGTGAACCGAAATCTCGGCGGTTTCTTCGTCCCTAACCTCACCGACCATAATCACGTTCGGGTCCTGACGCAGAATGGCGCGCAGGCCGTTGGCAAAAGTTATGCCCGCCTGGGTATTCACCTGAATCTGATTGACGTATTTCATTGCATATTCAATCGGGTCTTCAATAGTCACGATATTGACTTCTGATTTATTCAAAGCGTTCATAAGCGAATAAAGAGTGGTGGTTTTACCGGAACCGGTAGGGCCGGTCACAAGAACCATGCCGTAGGTTTTAGCTATACCGGCTTTAACCGCGCCAACCATTTGAGGAGAAATGCCAAGCTCTTCAAACGAAAGCGGCCGCTCGGTGGCGGAGAGGAGACGCATTTCAACCTTTTCTCCGTAAAAAGTCGGGATTACGGAGACGCGCAAGTCAATAACGTCAGCACCGATTTTATATCGGAAACGGCCGTCCTGCGGCTTGTAGTGTTCGTCCAGTTTCAACCCCGAAAGAAGCTTGAAGCGCGCCACGATCGCCGGCTGAACTTCTTTCTGAATTCTGATGATTTCATGCAATATGCCGTCTATGCGGAAACGCACAAGAATCTCCCCTTCTAAAATTTCCATATGGACGTCCGAGGCGCGCAGTGCGATGGCGTAAGACAAAATATTGTCGGTAAGCTGAACAATCGGCACGTCGGTTGCCGCCTCCTCCGCTCCTTTTTCGCGAACTTTCGCGCGCAATGATTCCTCAATGTTTTCCTGTATGATACGCCTGAAATCCTCGGTTCCCCTCTGACCGTAGAAAGCAAGGCCGCGGTTCATATCGTCCTTGGAGGCAAGAAACGGCCTGATTTTCGCCTTAAGCCGACTCGCGAGAAATTCAATAGTTACGAGATCGCTCGGGTCCTCCATCGCCACGTCCAAAGAGCCGTCTTTCTCCCGGTCAAAAATAATCACTCTTTTTTGCCTGGCAATGTCTTCCGAGAGCAGACGCAAAGACGCCTCTTTGATCTCGCGCACGCCCAGCGCCGCCCGCGCCCCATCCGAA
>CAYJCQ010000094.1:0-3243 GCA_964368725.1 uncultured Candidatus Saccharibacteria bacterium | reverse complement strand
TCCACGATGACCGCGACCTTTTCCAAAAAATATCCCGACCGCTTCATTGAAATGGGTGTTGCCGAGCAGAATATGGCCTCGGTCGCCGCCGGCCTCGCGCTTGTCGGTAAGATTCCCTACATCTCAAGCTACGCCATGTTTAGTCCCGGACGAAACTGGGAACAGCTTCGTACAACAGTTTGCTACAACAACGCTAATGTTAAAATTGCCGGAGCGCATGCCGGTGTCTCGGTCGGCCCCGACGGCGCCACACATCAAGCCATAGAAGATATAGCTATCACAAGACCGATTGCCAACATGAAAGTTTTCGCGCCGTGTGACTCTACTGAAGCAAAAAAAATAACTTACGCCGTTTCCAAAGTTGACGGCCCGGCCTACATTCGCTGCGCCCGCGAAAAAACTCCGGTGTTCACCACCGAAGAAACTCCGTTTGAAATAGGCAAGGCGCAAATTTTCTGGCTGCCGTCAAAAGATAAAGCTGATGTGGTAATTATCGCCTGCGGCTCGCTCGTCCATAATGCCATTCTCGCCGCGGCCGATTTAGAAAAAGAGAAGATAGCGGTAAGAGTCATAAATAATCCTTCAGTCAAGCCTATGGACGAGGAGATAATTATCGCATCAGCCAAAGAGTCCGGCGCGGTGGTAACCGTTGAAGAGCATCAGGTTGCTGGAGGAATGGGCTCGGCCGTCGCCGAAGTGCTCGCGAAAAACTTTCCCGTGCCGATGGAATTTGTCGGCGTGCAAAACCGCTTCGGCGAATCGGGGGCGCCGAACGAATTGATTGAAGCGTTCGGCATGGGCGTTTCGCACATAAAAGAAGCGGTAAAAAAGGTCTTAAACAGGCAAATAAAATAGCTTATGAGAATAAACAAACAATTATTGTATCTTTTGGGCGGCATGTTCCTACTTTTAATTCTCGTCGGCTCTTTGGGCGGTGACTTGGGCAATAGTGCCGGGCCCTCGACCAGGCAATCCGCGACTTCACTGCAGGAAGTGGGAGGACGCGTGATGAGTTTTATTCAGTCACTGTCTCCGTCCGCTGCCGTCACTTCCGGCGGTCATCCCAATCACGGCGCTCCGTGCGACAAGCATATTTTTAAATACTTCTACGCGCCGAGATTGACGCTGTCCCACAAACGGGCGCCCACCCAGTTTCTTGGGGCCGATTACGACATTCGCAACGATCCTTGGCCGCCCGATCCGAGCGTCGCCACCGGCTTTTACAGAATTGAGAGCAACGGAAGGAGAGTCATCCATAGCGCGCCCACGCCGAACGGTTTTGAGGAGAGATGGACTCTCAAGCATGATAGAACCGTCAGCAAAGCAACCGCTTGGATGCTCGGCTACTATGATTGCGATGGGAAGCCCACAGGGCAAAGTTCGCAGGTCTGGAACGGGGAAATTTTTGACGCCGACGTTACCGTGGTGGGCACAAGACAAGTAACTCAAAAAGTATCGGGAACTTTCGCCGATATGCGCGACAGCGGAGGAACGCGTATTATCGTGGTGAGGCCGTTTGGCGGGGGAACGAACATTTACGGCTTTGCCATCTACGGCAATTCCGGACAGTACGATCACTTTACGGGCGTCTTGAGAATACCTTCGTTGAGTTATCTTACTCCTTCAGCGGGGCCGGTAGGCACGGAAGTTACCGCGAGTGGGTTCGGGTTTACGCCGGTCAATAACAGATTGGAATTTGACCGCAACGCCATAGGTTACCTGCCTTCGGCGGACGGCAAAACGCTTACCTTCACAATTCCCTCGCAAATTACGATTGGAGTTCCCTGCGCTCCGGACGCCGCATGCCCGCCCCCTCCGTCCCGGCCAGTTGAACTGGGCGACCACGAAATTTCGGTTATCAATTCCAACGGCGCAAGCAACACCCTGATTTTTACGGTTAAGGAATAAACTTCAACGCTCGTCCGCGTATGAAACGCCACAGGCCCTGCCCGTGGCGTTCCGTGTTTTCGGGCGTTTCGTGTTTCTCGTGTTTTCTGACGTTTCTTCGCAGTTCAGCACTGCAATATATTAATATATTGCAGTGACGTGTGCTTCGCTGGCAAACAAGAACAAAAAAATACAGGGCTTGCGTTCTTGCTAACCCTGCCACGGTAACCGCTTAGCGCGAGCGAGTGCCCGCGGTACGATGTCGTGTAACAACTCCCGTGAAGGACACAGTCCTTTTGGGAAAGAATTATTTTAGTTGTAAGAAAGAACATTCCGAACGGAACGAAAAACACTCTAGATGCAGTGAAATATAGTGGCTATTTCCCTCGCTTGCGAAGCGAGCGCCTCGCATGAGGGCGACGGTACTTCCAAGGAATTGCTAACTTCATTGTAGTATGGCAAACCTTGGCAGTAAATATAGTTATCCACAGCATATGTTTATTTGTTTATTGAGAAAGCATATAATTACAGCAAGGCAATAGGGCTTATTCAAGCCATACGCCGAGGGAAAGAAGTATCGGCAAAAGGCCGCAATTGCTTCTATTCAGTTGCCAAAATTGATTGTGTGGGATTAGACTAAAGAGGCACTGGCCACCGCCGGTGCGTCTTTTTAATTAAGCAGAATTTTATCCGAGTTTATTAAAGTTTATTAATGTTAATACTGCCAAAGTCCGCCTTCTCCTCTATAAATACAGCTAGTTCACAAACGGCCCCACCAGCCAACCTAAACAAAGGCGGCAAAGTGAACTCCATTGACTTCTCGCTGATGAGTTAACCAACATTTTGTGCGAGATAAAAATAAGCGCGCAATCTTAAAAACCATGACCAATCAAAAACATATGAGACATATCACGCTTGCCGCCAGCTTATCTTTGCTGGTGATGGCGCTGTCGTTGAGCGTGCCAGCGACAACACACGCCGCCGTGTTGGGCGAGCAGAAAACACTCGTGGTCTTAATAAACTTTTCCGATACCACTCGGCCCAGTCTCTCGCCCGCGACGGTGAATGATCTCGTGTTCAACCAGCTGAACAGGTACTACCAAGAAAACTCTTATAACAAAATCAGCATCACCGGAGTCACATTAGGTTGGTATGACATTCCGGTGCTCTCCCTGCTTGGCTGTAACATCCTTGACAGCGGTCCGCTCATGATCGAAACGGTGAAAGCCATTGATCCGATTGTGGACTTTACGCAATATTCGAGAATCGTCCTCATTGCTCCATTTCGCTCCTGCTTTAATGAGGCCGGGCAATCCAGCCTCGGCAAGGAACCGGTTACCACTCAGGATGGTGTTG
>CAYJCQ010000093.1:0-3244 GCA_964368725.1 uncultured Candidatus Saccharibacteria bacterium | reverse complement strand
GTAGCCCCATCGGGATTCGAACCCGAGTTTTCTGGCTGAAAACCAGACGTCCTAGGCCAGGCTAGACGATAGGAGCGTTGTGCATAACTTGCGCTAGCGCATCATATACTATGCTACTATACTGAAAATAACAATAAAATGTCCAACAAAAATCTTCTTATAACCATAGGCGCCATTATTATCATTGCCGTCGTTATCGGCGTCATCTACTGGAGCAGCCAGAAATCCGGAACCGTTCCCGGCGATATGACCGACGAGGGCCAGGCCATAGACGATCTCGGGAAAAGGTTGGAAGAAACAGTTGCCGGACTTGACGTACCGGTCACGAATCCGCTTGACGAGGCGGTTCCCGACGTTAATCCTCTTGAAGCGGCCAATCCTTTCAAGGTCAAAAATCCGTTTGAATAAACGAGAACTAATCATAAAAATGGCTAGAAAACTACTTTTAATTTTCGTAATAGGCGCGGCAGTTGCCATGGCATCTGCTTTGGCCGCCGAAGCGGCTGAAGAAGATATCGTGTATCCGGTTAAAGAATTGGGTAACTGCGCTGATAAGGATTCCTGCTTCAAATATTGCGAAAACCCGGACAATCTGAAACAATGCGTGGCTTTTGCCGAGAAACATAATCTTCTGCCGGAAGAAGAACTGGCAAAAGCCCGCAAATTCCAGGAAATCGGGGGAACCGGTCCCGGCGATTGTAGGAGCGAAGCACAATGCTTCAAATACTGCGATGACATATCGCACATAGATGAATGCGTGGCTTTCGGCGAGGAAAACGGGTTCCTTGAGGGCGATGAACTGGAGGAAGCGAAAAAAGTTAATGCGGCGCTGAAACGAGGAGTGCAACTGCCAACCGGATGCACCAATAAAGAATCTTGCAAACAAAGATGCGAAGCGCCTCCGGATGTCGCGACAGCCAAAGCATGCTTTGCTTTTGCGAAAGAAGCCGGCTTTCTGCCTCCTGAATTTGACGAGGAAAAATCCGAAAGGATGTTTGAGTTGATTGACCGAGGAGAAGTTGATTTCAGGAAAATGCAGAAATGTGAGGCCCTGGACCGGGGCGAGACGCTTGACGAAGAAACGATAAGCACCTGCCTTGATGTCGGGGAAAAACTCGGTTTTATAAAATCCGAAGAAAAAGAATTCGCGAAAAGGATGATGCTTGAAGGCGGCCCAAACGGATGCCGGGGCAGCCAATGCAAGGACGTCTGCGAGAATAATCCCGACGTATGCCTGCAATACTTTGAGGAAAAAGGCATAGCGCTTCCGGAAGAGGCCCAGGAACGGATAAGCGAGGGTCTGGAACAAATGAGAGAAGCCCTGTCAGAGGCGCCGGACGACGTAATTGAATGTCTTAAGACGGAAATCGGAGCCGATGTTTTCGCGCAAATAGAAACAGGAACTATCCGCGCCTCTCAAATGGTGAAGCTTGGGCCAAAAATGGGCCAGATTATGCAAGGATGCTTTATAAAATCATTTGGCAGCGAAGAAGGGTTCGGCCCGCCCGGCGGCTTTGAGGGAGAATTTCCAGGCGGTCCGGAGGGCGGCTTTCCTGGCGGTACCGGAGGCGGCATGCCCGAGGGAGTTCAAGAATGCTTTACCGAATTAGGACTGCAATTCCCCCCAAGACGGCCGCCCAGCGCGGAGGAACAACAACGCATAGGCGAATGCATGCGCGAACGGGGCGGAGCGCCTGAAGGATTCGGCCCGCCTGGAGACGATCATGAAGGCGAATTTGAAGAAGATTTCGGTCCGAGCGGCGGTTTCCCCGGCGAAAACGGATTTCTTTCCGGCGAGTTCCGCTCTGAAGATTTCGAAGATTTTAATGGAGATGGCTTCCCTAATCCGGACCAATTCATGCCGCCGGGCGCAAAAGGCCAGATCCCGGGAAATTTTGACCCAAGCGCGATACAAGAAAAAATAATTCAGGAACAGATTCAAAAACAGATACAAGAACAAACCCAACAGCAGTTTCAGGAACAGTTTAACCAGCAATATCAGCAGCAACTCCAGCAAATTCAAGGACAGTTCCCCTCGCAACCCGGCGGCTTCCCGACTGGCGGATTTGACCCGAGCCAGTTCCAACCGCCGGCTGGAAACTTCCCGTCCGCGCCGCCCGCGGGATTTGATCCAAGCCAGTTCCAGCCGCCGCCCGGAGGATTGCCCCCAAGCTCTTATTACTACGAAACGGTTCCATCTCTTAACCCCCCTTCCCTACTCGGATTCTTCGCTCAGATTATCGGACTCTAAGAAAAGAAAAAATCCGCGATTACGCGGATTTTTTCTTTTTCGCGGCAATCACCCGTTCTCTGGCTATCTCAAGCCCCACCAAGCGGGGATTTTTTCCCGATTTAACGCTTTTGGTTAAAACTTCTTTAGTTGTCTTAGTGATTTTTATTTTCACAAGTTCAAACATCTGTTTCGGATTGTAGCCGCGGTATTCGGCATAAGAAGAAATAACGCCTCCGGCATTGGCCACGAAATCCGGCACGATCAGAATTCCCCTCTTGGATAATTCTTCCTCAATATTCTCGCGCATCGGAATATTGCCGGCCTCAACGATAATCTTTGCTTTTATAAATCTCTTGTTAGTTTCGTTTATAACATCGGTGACTGAAGCCGGAATAAAAATATCCACTTTCAGTCCCCAGAAATTTTCCGGTTTTACGTGTTCGACGGCGCGGCACTCGCCCAGCTCCTTTCTGCCGGCTATGCAGGTTTTGATTTCCTTTTGATCAAAGCCGTCTTCGCTTACGATCATGCCGCTCCTGTCCGCGAGCGCGATTACCTTTGCGCCCAGATCGGTTAAATACTGATAAGCGAAAGTGCCCACATTGCCGAAACCGTGAATGGCGACCGTTGCGCCTTTAATGCCTATGCCCGCTACATCCGCCGCTATCCTCGCCGATTCGGCCACGCCGAATCCGGTTGAACCGAATTCATGGGGGATCCCGCAACGCTCGCCCTTTTTGCCGAAAACCGCCATGCAATAATTAGCCGGTTTGCCTGTCGCCGTCCTCCAGTTGCCGGTTGCTTCTACAAACGCCTGCATTTCACGCTCTCCGGTATTCACGTCCGGACCGGCAATGTATTTTTTCGGCGTGAACATCTTGATGGCGCCGGCAAACGCCTGAATCAAAACCTTTTTATCCGCCTTGCCGTCATAAATAATTCCCGCTTTGGCGCCGCCAAAAGGAATGTCCGCGAGCGCGTTTTTCCAGGTCATGGTGCGGGCAAGGCGAA
>CAYJCQ010000092.1:0-3258 GCA_964368725.1 uncultured Candidatus Saccharibacteria bacterium | reverse complement strand
TGAGATTATTTTAAAATCCCCTATAATACACCCATCTGGTAAAACCGAGGATCAATAACCAAATCAATGCTTCTCCGGTGCGCGTCATTGGAGACGACGGCACCAACTACGGGGTAATCGAAATAGTCGAGGCTCTTCGCATCGCCCGAGAACAGGGATTAGACCTCATCGAAATCTCCCCTACGGCGAAGCCGCCTGTGGCCAAGATAATGGATTTCGGCAAGTGGCAGTATCAGGAAGAAAAAAAGCGGCGGGAAGCTCGGAAAAAAGTGCAGGAAGTGGAAATGCGGGGCGTGCGCCTCGGCATCGGCACTTCAGAACACGACCTTGAGATGAAAGCGAAAAAAGCGGGCGAATTCATGGAAGAGGGCAACAAAGTCCGCATAGAGCTCATGCTGCGGGGGCGGGCCAAGGGACTTGATAAAGCCTTTGTCCGCACGCGGCTCGAGCGCATCTTGCATTTTATCCCGATTGATTATAGAATTGCAGACGGGCCTAAACAGGGCCCGCGCGGCATTTTCGTAATAGTAGAAAGGAGGTAGCGTATGAAAAAAGCATTTTGCAAAGCTCCCCGTCGGCATTTGCAAAATGCTTTTTTCTGAAGCGCATTACCCAGGCATGGAGCTTATGGCAAAAACCTGCAAAGCATTTACGAAGCGGCTTAAGATAACCCGCCGAGGAAAGGTGCTCGCCCGCATTCCGGGCCAAAATCATTTTAATGCAAAAGAATCCCGTTCGAAGCAGCTCAAGCAAAAAGGGCTTCGGGAATTTATTGTGCCGAAGCGCACCTTAAAGCGATTTATGCCGGAGGCGAGAATTTAATTTACCCTCCAAACTTTTTCAGAATATCTCCATGAAAACAAATAACCTTTCCTTAGATTTAGATGGGCAATGTAAAATTACTAGCTTTAGAAAAAGTTAGGAGGAGTTCATCCTCCAAACTTTTCTGAAGTATTTTATGAAAGCCAATAGCCTTTCCTTAAACGTAGAGGGACAGTGTAAAATTATCAGTCTTAGAAAAAGTTAGGAGGATAAATGACCCGAGTCAAACGAGGAACAATTTCATTAAAGCGGAGGCGGAACATTCTGCGGCGCACCAAGGGATTTAAGTGGGGCGCAAAATCCAAAGAACGCACGGCGCGGGAGCGGCTTTTGCATGCGGCCAAACATTCTTTTCAGGATCGCCGCAAGAAAAAGCGTAATTTCCGCGCCCTATGGCAAATCCGCATTAACGCCGCTGCCCGCGAAAACGGCATGTCCTACAGCGTGCTCATGCACAAGCTAAAGAGGCAAGGCATTGAACTCGACCGCAAGATTCTCTCCATCTTAGGCAAAGACTACCCCGCCGCCTTCAAACAACTAGTGGAAAGCGTGAAGTAGCAAAA
Source organism: uncultured Candidatus Saccharibacteria bacterium (assembly GCA_964368725.1). GTDB lineage: Bacteria > Patescibacteriota > Minisyncoccia > UBA6257 > 1-14-0-10-40-38 > CAYJCQ01. The sequence goes on along the minus strand of CAYJCQ010000092.1, from coordinate 1,873 downwards.
ATCGCCCCGCACCCCGCACGGGACGATTTTTGCATTGGTAAAACCCCCGCGAAATTATATAGTGAAAGCAGTTTCGCGAAAGGAGGCGTTGATATGATCACACGGACAGGATGGACCGCCTTGTTCTTCGTCCTTGCGTTCGTCTTCGGGCTTTTGGGTCTCTCCGGAGCGGGAGGAAAAGCAAGCTATGCTTTCGTCACTCTTGGGGCAATTTTTTTAGTAGTGGCCGCTCTGGTAAGCTGGCTCCTTGCGCCGCGCCCCGCAAAAAACCGAACGCGCCGAAACATTTAAAACCGGCTCCGCCCTTCAAACCTCTAGCCCCGATCTCGGTCGGGGCTTATGTTTGTGCCGAAGAACTTTCGTCTCTATCCTCTTCTAAAAAATATCGATATCAAGAAAAATCCCCCGCCGATGAGGATAAACATGGGGCCGGGAGACAAGTGGTAAAGCGAGGAGGCAATCATGCCAAGCGCGGCGCCCGCGCTGCCGAATAGCGCCGAGAGCATCAAATACGAATTCATCGAATGCGCAACGTTGCGGCTTGTGGCGGCAGGGATTACCACAAGCGATCCCATGAGGAGAGCGCCTACAAACTTAATTCCCACCGCAACGGCGAGGGCAAAAATGAGCAAGAAAAAGAGCTCAAGCCGATGGGGGTTATCCCCCACCGAGCGCGAAAGATCCGCGGAAATAAGCGCCAAAGTAAATTTTTTCCAGAAATATACAAGCAAAATCATGATCACGAGCGAAAGAAAAATGGCCCACCAAAAATCCAGTTGGGTAAGTTTTTCAATGTCACCGAAAAGCGCTTCCAAAATCTCCGTATCGGGTACCAAAAGCGCTCCTACGGCAAGCGCAGTAGTAAAAAATACGCCTACCACCGTATCCACAGGAAGGCGGGTTTTATGCTCCACATACCATATGCCGATGGTGCCAGCGAGCAAAAAGGCAAGCGAACCCAGCAAGGGATTGAAGTGAAACAGGAGCCCAAGCGCAATGCCGGGAAGGGCGACGTGCGAGAGCGTATCCCCTACAAGCGCCATGCGCCTTAAGAGCGCAAAGGCGCCCAAAAGCCCGCCTGCGGCGGCGATGGAGACCGCGGCGATGATAAGTTGCCACACAGGTATAAGGGCTGTCATATATGTCCTTCAGAATGCAAGTGATGATAAAACGTGCGGCTTCCTCCATAGAGTTTTTGGAGTTCTGTGGGAGTCAGCACCTCTTTCGGCGCGCCGTAACAGACCTGCGCTTTGTTTAGACAAAGCACCAAGTTCGCATAGCGGTATACCACGCTCAAATCGTGCGAAATTAACAGGAGCGTAAGGCCATGCGTGTCTTGAAGTTCATGCAAGAGCTCGTAAATAGTTTCCTGTCCCGCCACATCCACGCTGGCCGTGGGCTCGTCGAACAAGAGCACGCGGGGATGGCCCAAAATCGCCCACGCAATAAGTACACGCTGAAATTCTCCGGAAGAGAGCTGGCTAATTCCCTTCTTTGCATCTTCCGGCGTAAGCCTTACATCGTGAAGCGCCGAGACCACCTCTTCGTGCGAAAATGCAATTTCGCCCCCCGCTTTGAGTTTGAAAAATTCGCCTACAGTTATGGGAAGGTCCCGCTCAAGATCAATTTTCTGCGGCACATAGCCGAACTTTATTCCGTCCGCCCACGTAATCTCTCCTTCGTACGGGAGCGCCCCGATAAGGGCGCGGAAAAGCGTCGTTTTCCCCGCACCGTTCGGGCCAATTATCAAAACCGTATCTCCCCGTTCCACGGAAAAAGAAACATCAGAAAGAAGCGTAGCTTCCCCTGCTTTTATGCGCAGGTTTTTTACTTCGAGAATCGGCGCTTCGGCCATCATCTCAATGGTACTCCT
>CAYJCQ010000091.1:0-3258 GCA_964368725.1 uncultured Candidatus Saccharibacteria bacterium | reverse complement strand
TTTGTTGGCTGAATAATAAATTTCAAAAGTGGCAAGAGCGGCAAAAATTCCGTACGCGGCTCCAGCGGGAAGATTCGGGATCTCTAAAAATCGGTTGATCGCCAGGCCGACCGCGATCGCGAGTAAAGGCGTGAGTGTGGAGAGAAAACGGTACGAAGGCCCGATCGCGAGGATTAGCACAAAAAACCAGGCGAAAGCGGTTAAAAGAAAAATATGCCCGCGCAGAGCCGCTTTCGCGCCCCGGAATAAACCGCCCAGAAAACTTAAGAGCGAAACGAAAACGGCCGTAAGAAATAACCACGAGTTTGAATTTACAAGGCGGGGGATAAAATTGAGCAATCGTTCGGAGAGCAAACCGATGTCTTTTCCTGGTTGGACTTGCCATGCTTCAGGAGTTTGCCCGAAAACATAGGAAAGCTGGAAGTCAAAATGGCCGAAGTTCTTATAAAGCATGATGTTGTAAATCAGAATTGGGCTTGCGATTCCGAGCATAAAAAGCAAGCCAAACCAGAGATCTTTTCGCCGAAAATCGCCGATTTTCACCATGGCGAGATAAGAAAAAATAATCGGCACCGCGATCGCGGCCGTGTATTTGGAAAGGATTCCAAGCCCGAGCGCAACGCCCATTATTAAGTAAAAGCGTGGGTGCTCCAGCGCGCGCAGCAGGAAATAAAAGACAAGAAGGAGGAAAAATATTACATACGCCTCTTGTAGGCCGATGCGCGAGATATAGACGCCGTTAAGCGTAACAGCGTACAGGGCTGACGCGATTAGGCCGGCGCGTTCGCCGTATAACTTTTCGGCAATCAGGAAAACAAGCCAGACCGAGATAATGCCTAATAAAGCAGAGGGGAGACGGAATACCCACGTGTTTTCTCCGAAGATCCGCATGAAAATATGTTGAATCCAAAAAACAAGAGGCGGATGGTCGTGAAAGGAAATTTTTGCCCACCATGGGACGTTCGGATCGGTCCATTCCCAAGGCGTGGTTTGATATTCCGCGTTGTCAAAATCTATTAGCCCGATCGCTCGAAAAGCAAGAAGCGATTCGTCGTTTACCGGATCGCCGTTCCCGAGGAACGCGAGCCGCAAAATGGCGGCAAGCGCGAGAATAACGATTAACCAAGTTCGGGTCTTCATGTATTTTTTTTGAATCGGAGCACAAACACCTTCCAAAAACTTTCAAAGATGATTCCGGCGCGAAACTTTGAACTGCCGGATTTGCGCTCGGTGAAAGTTATGGGTATCTCGCGAATCCTAAATCTTTTCCTGTGCGCCCTATAAGTCGTTTCTATCTGAAAGTTGTACCCGACCGAACTCAGCGAGTCCAGATTAATCGCGTCAAGCACGCGCCGCCGATAGCACTTGAATCCGCCGGTTATATCGCGATAAGGAAGGGTTAAAACAATTCTGGCGTAGATATTACCGAGTCGACTGATCCATTCGCGTGTCTTTGACCAATTTTCTATTTTCCCGCCAGAAATATAACGGGAGCCGAGCACTAAGTCATTGTTCTCTATTTGCTCAAGAAATCGCGGGATATCCCGCGGATCGTGGGATAAATCAGCGTCAATTTCAAAAATATAATCCGCTTTTGTTGCCGCAAGTATAAATTGAAATGCCTCCGCGTAAGCAGTGCCCAAACCCATTTTTGAGCCGCGATGAATTACCTTGATTGGATAGCGCTTTGCGAGTCCGTCCGCGATTTTTCCGGTGCCGTCGGAAGAATTGTCATCCACCACTACCAATCGCAGATTTGAAATATTCAGTCCAAAAATCAACTCTATAAGTTTCTGGAGCGTATCGCGTTCGTTGTATGTCGGAGTGACCACGACAATTGAAGGTTCCATGTTTCTTTTCAAACTAAACTTACTGGCGATCGCTAGTTAGTTTAGTTCACTAACGGAAGCGGATAGGGATGCGAAAATCGTCATCGTGCTCCGGGAGTTCAGACGGATTATCTTTTTCCAGTATTAGAGTGCCGTCTTCGGTGGCGGGGGACTCAAATATAAGAATCGCCTCGAATGGAACGTATTCAGTTGTCATCCATTCTCCCTGCGCCTGCGCGACGGCAACGGCAATTTCCTTACCGTTGCCGTCAAGAAGATGAATTGGAAACGATGCCTCAAAAAACCAGTTGCCGCGCGCCGATCCTCGCACTACGAGCGGGCTTGTGATGTAGTCGCGATCATGCGGCAGGGGATTTTCGAGCCGTACAAAATCTTTGTATATGATCGGCTCGCGCTCGACAACAAGCTTTCCCCGATAACTCTTTTCAACCCGCCATACAACCACAAATAATAGTGCGGCTAGAAAAGCTATTGCGATGATGATTTTAATTGTCAGCTTCATTTTTCTCGTAGGTGACACGGTAAATTATTCCTGCCTTGTCGTCAGAAATATACATTACTCCGCCGGGCTGAACCAAAATATCAACCGGACGCCCCAGCGCCTCGCCATCCTTTAGTCCCTCGACGCCGTTCGGGACAAGCCAGCCGGTGATAAAATCGCTTACACCGAGCACGTTTCCTTTTTCGTCCAGATCGTATCGCACAATCTTATAGCCGGTCGGAACGCTCCGATTCCACGAACCGTGATAGGCGACAAGCAAGTCATGCCAGTATTCTTCCGGCCAGCCCCTTTGCCCGCCCGAAGCATTTAGCGAAGGAGGGTCTTCCGGAATAAACGCAAGTCCTAACGGTGCCGAGTGGGCGGGAATATCAATATGGCTTGGCGTTTCATACGGTTCTAAACATGGATTACGCTTGAAAAGCATTGTTTTTGTAAAATCAGCATCCTGCACATTTTTACCGTAACAAGTCGGCCAGCCGTAGTTTTTATCGGGTTCAATTACGTTGATTTCATCAGGAGGAATGTCGTCGCCGAGCAAATCCCGGCCCATCTCCGTAGCCCAGATTTTCCCGGTTACGGGATGTGCGGTCATAAATACCGAATTGCGAAGCCCGCGCGCGAAAAGTTCCAATTTTTTCGTCTCCAAGTCAAAAAGCGAGATTGCGGCGCGATGTTCGTCTTCTTCAAAACAAACATTACATGTAGAACCGACTGAAGCAAGCATCTTTTCATTCTCTTTACCCGGAAGCCATTCTAGGGTGCGCGTGTAATGGTTGCCGCCGGAAGGCAGATCAATCACTTTTTGCGGTTCGCCGTCGGAGTAAGTAGGCAAAACAATAATTTTATTTTCCTCGGCAATATAGAGCGCTGAAAATCTCTCGCCGGCGCCGAAAAGCAGGCCGTGCG
>CAYJCQ010000090.1:0-3530 GCA_964368725.1 uncultured Candidatus Saccharibacteria bacterium | reverse complement strand
GGCTCATTGCGCGGTTTTGCCTGTGGGGGCCAGAAACATTACCAACGATCTCGCCATCGGGCTTAAAGTGCCGATTGAGGCCGCCGAGACCGTTAAGCTCTCTTTCGGTTCGGCGCTCGCGCGGGAAGTTTCCGCCCGCGATACTGTTGAGCTCGCGCGCGTAGATCCGCGCTCCAAAAGCGTCGTTTCAAAAAAATTCATTTCCGAAATCATCGAGGTTCGGCTTGCGGAAATCCTTGAATTCGTCGATAATGAATTAAAATCAATCGGCAAGGCGGGCCGTCTGCCGGGCGGCATAGTGCTCTCCGGCGGAGGCGCGAAGCTCCCCGGTATCGTAGAGCTTGTAAAGCAGGAATTGAAGCTGTCCACCCAAATCGGACTGCCGGACGCTTCGGTTTTAGGCATTGACAGCGCGGAGTTGAGGGAAAAAGTCGAGGATCCTGAATTTATTTCCGCGATCGGGCTTTTCTTCTCCGGCTGCGACAAGATTCTTGAAGCCAAAACAGCCCGTATTCCTTTTAGAGGGGCTTTCAAGCGCATTTTCGGATATTTCGCGCCATAGATTGTAACTGATGACTTACAACTAACAACTTACGACACTGTTATTGGCTGTAAGCATAAGGACTACCATACATGAAATCAGCAAAAAACAGGGAAAACGGAGCCGCTTCGGAGAATTACACCGCGCGCATCAAGGTTGTGGGCGTAGGCGGCGGCGGCGGAAACGCCGTCTCCAGAATGTGCAACGATTTAGGCATACGCGGCATAGATTTTATAGCAATCAATACTGACGCCCAGGATTTGGATTATTGCCGCGCCAAACGCAAGATTTATATCGGTAAGAACCTTACGCGCGGGCTTGGTACTGGTATGAATCCTGATATCGGCAGACAGGCGGCGGAGGAGAATCGCGCCGAGATCTCCGAAGCGTTGAAGGGTGCGGATTTGATTTTTGTGACCGCCGGTTTAGGAGGCGGTACCGGTTCGGGCGCCAGCCCGTTAATTGCCGAAGTTGCCAAAGAGAACGGGGCGCTTACGGTCGCGGTCGTGACTCGACCGTTTGCTTTTGAGGGATCGCAGAGAAGCCGGATTGCGCAGGACGCCTTGGTTAAACTCAAAGAGAAAGTGGATACCTTGATCGTTATTCCCAATGACCGGATATTCAGCGTTATAAGAAAAGACACGCCGCTCATAAAGGCGTTTGAGTACATTGACGACGTGCTGCGCGCCGCTGTTCAGGGGATCTCGGAACTTATCGCCGTTCCCGGAATCATCAATCTTGATTTTGCCGACGTAAAAGCGGTTATGAAAGACGCCGGGCCGGCTTTGGTTGGGATCGGGCAGGCCTCCGGGCAGGATCGGGCGCTATCTGCCGTAAATCAAGTCGTGAATTCGCCGCTTTTGGAGATTTCAATAGAAGGCGCCAAAGGGGTACTTTTCGGCATTGCCGGAAATCGGGATTTGAAGATGACCGAAATCAACGAAGTGGCCAAGGTAATTGCCGCTTCAGTCGACCCGAACGCTAAAATAATTTTCGGCGCCTACCACGACCGGAAACTTCGTCCTGGACAGATTAAAGTGACTTTAATAGCTACCGGATTCAACGGTCAGCTTGCGCGGAGCGAGCCGCCGGTTCCGACTCTTTTCTCCGAATCAGCCAAAGCCTCAAAAGAGGGAAAAGATGATGATAAAAAAGCGAAAGCGCAGAAGAAGGAAGAAACCGACGTTTGGGAGATACCGACATTTTTGAGAAAGAAGAAGTAGTTAGAAATAAACTCGCTTCACTCGCGAAATTGATAGAAATTCATTGTATAGACTTTGATAGGAGCGGTATCAATCCGGCGTCAAAATTTCTACTAATTTTTATCTATTTCTATAAATTTCTTTAACTGTTTTTTTGTAATGGCGCCCTCGCGGATAATGCGGGGTATTTTTTTTGTGCAATCAATTACGGTTGAAGGCTTACCGATCGGGGTTTTCCCGCCGTCTAAAAAGAGTGCAATTTCCTTTTTTTTGCCTAATTCTTTTAATACGCCTTGCATGGTGCGGTGGGGCGGGCGTCCGGACAAATTTACCGACGGCGCTGTTATCGGCACGCCCGCGGCCCGGACTAGCGCGCGGGCAAGCGGGTGAGAGGAGAGGCGCACCGCTATCGTGTCGGTGCCGCCGCTTACAATACTTGGAATCGTTTTCCGTTTTTTAAGCACTATCGTAAGCGGCCCGGGCCAAAATTTTTCAATCAATTTCTGTGCTGCTTTCGGAAGATGCCTCGCAACGCGCCAAATTTCTGACTTGCGCGCTATCAAAACAAGGAGCGGTTTTTTCTCGGATCTGCCCTTTACTCTGAAAATTTTACGCGCCGCGCGCGTATCAAATGCGCTCCCGCCTATGCCGTAAAATGTTTCTGTTGGAAAAACAATAACGCCGCCTCGTCGTATTGCCGAAGCGGCTTCTTTGATAGTCGTGTTTAAGGGATTTTTTGGGTTGATTCTCAAAATTTTCATGCGGAGAGTACCGCTGATGCGATTGAGAAATAGATGATCAAGCTCAGGATATCCCTGATAATAGTTGCGAATGGGCCGCTTGCGATCGCCGGATCAACATTTAATTTACCGAAGAGCCACGGCAGAAGGACAGCAACAAGCATTGCCGCGAGTATGGCGGCAAGAAAAGAAAAACCGAGAATCGCGGATAATTCCGCGGAGCCCCAGAGGAAATAGGCGAGCGCGCTCATGACGGCGCTCAAGGACGCCGCGATTCCAAGGCCGACTTTTATTTCTCTTTCGACGTACTTAAAAACGTCAAGGCGCTGATCCAATGCCAAGCTCCTTATGAAAATCGTCTGTGTCTGTGTCCCTACTGCGTCGGCTATATAGACGATTGCCGGAATAAAAGAAGCAAGGATAAGCTGGAGTTTTAGGGCTGATTCGTAAAAATCAACCACAAAAGCCGCAATAAGGCCGCCCAAGAGCCCAACCATGAGCCACGGCAGCCGTTTTTTGAAATACACTCCGGCAGGCGCGTTTATGATGTTTCGTGCAGGATCCTTGAAAGTATGGACGCCGACCCCCCGCAAGCTGTCTTCAATATGGCCTTCGTGAAGGATGTTTAAGATCGCGTCGTATGGGATTACGCCCAAGAGGCGGCTTTCCGAGTCCACTACCGGAATTTCTTTAAGATTGTGTTCAATTGCGAGTAGAGCGGCGCGCCATTTGTCCGTATGCGGGCGGACCGTCACCAAATCACGCTCCATAACCTCGGAGATTTTAGTGTGTTTCGGCAGGCGGAAAATTTCCTTAACAGAGATGGCGCCCGAAAGTTTTTTGTTTTCTTGAACCGCGTAGACGTAATTGATCGTATCAAGATTTTTGGTTTCCTTAAGTAGCATACTTTCCGCTTCGGCAATGGTCGCGGAGGCGTCTATTATTGGTACGCGTTCCGTAAGAAGGCGCCCGGAGGAACGTGGCCCCAAATCTTGATGCTGTTCTTTTGATGTCATATGAGCTCCATGTTTATTATATCAAAATTTG
>CAYJCQ010000089.1:0-3553 GCA_964368725.1 uncultured Candidatus Saccharibacteria bacterium | reverse complement strand
AGGCGTAGCCGGCGCCCAAGGCCGCGATGCCGTGCGCGAGATGAAAAATCCGGCTAGTGGAATACAAAAACGAAATCCCGGCCGCGAGCAAGCCATAGACCGTCGAGAGCAACAGGCCGTTTAGAATGATTTGCAAAATAATAGCCATACTCACAACAACATTCTAACATTCTGCAGAATGTTAGAATGTTGTTAAACAACTTCTGCATTGTAACACTGTTCACAGTATACAATTTCCTTTCTCTCCGGCGCATACGATGTCTCAAATTCGTTCGGGCAATGTCCGGCGTTATGAAAGTGATTTATGGTAGTGGCGTATATGCCGTTATCTGATTTTGTACCTGCGCACGTACATTTTCTATGCCAAAGTTTCAGTGGATTCCTTTGTTTCAACCTTTGGTAATGCCTGCAGTTCGGACAAAGGCGCGGCAGGGTCAAATTCATTCGTTTATAAAACTGCAATTCTTGCGGAATGATTTTGAAAGCGGTCGTGCATTGCTCGTTGCAAGTACCGCCATGCGCACAGGCGATTACCTCATTAAAAATTGAATCATTGACATCCTTGATATGATCGGGTAATTCGTCCGGTTTTTTCGTAATTGTGTAATGCCGCGTCTCCGGCTCCCGCCAGTTATACCCTTTTGCCTCCGCTTCTTCCTTTGTAAGCGGAAAATATTCTTGGATAATTGTTTCGTTGTATGCAAAAGGGCTTAATTCGGTCGGGAAAAACTCGCCGTATTTGTATATCCTGCCTTTTCTATCTACATAGGGGACTGAATTCATTTGTTCAATAATTTTGGGGACGAGATTTTCGTATTCTTCTTTGGTGTATTGCCTGTTTAAGATGCAATATTGCTTGTCGCGGAGACCGATGCAGCCAAAAAGATTGTTGCTGCCGTGACAATTGTAACAATACTGAACATCGTGGCCGCCCCATAAGACCACGGTAAACTTTTGCGATACGCCGAGTCCTGAATCCACCGCTTCGTAGAGCAGTTCGGCTTTTCCGGTTCCGTACGAATCATAAGTGTCGGCAAGTTTTCCTCCATTCCATGTAACATACTTGCAATTTTCCGCATAGATGGTGTCAAAACACCGATAACAGTTTTTCGATTCGCCGACAATATCCCCGACTATGTTCTGGATTTTGAAAGAATAAATATATTTGCGCGGAAAACGAAGTATGAAGTTTTTGTACTTATCTTTCAGTTCTAGAAGCATACGATAACTTCCAAAGTCAATCTTCTTAATCTCGTTGTGATACTCTTCCTTCGTATACGGCTTATTAAAAATATGATATGACTTATTGCGCAATCCAACACAGCCAAAACAATTTGAACAATTCCTGCAATCGTAAAGAAAAGAGGAATTACTGCAATCCTCACAGCCATAACTAAAATAAACCCTGAAGAGGGTCCGCAATTAACATTCTCGTAACAGAGTTCGTTTCTGTCTGTTAAATATAAATCCAGAGAATCTCGGTTATTAAGGGTTCTATTGGAATATAAAACATTCTCGTTGTGCCACGCGGCGGTTATAAGATATGAATTTTTACTATCAAGCGCGTGGTTTGCGTATTCGCTGTTCACGGCATTGCCGTTAAATACCGCGAGCAGCGGCATTTTTTCTAAAAGTTTGCAAAATTGTAGAAAGAACGGTTTGGAAAAATCATATTCTTGCCCGTACGCAGATGAATTCCATAAATCTGACCACCAATATTTCTGATCGTAGATCGTAAACGATTTCTCGGGAGAAAATGCCGAAACAATTTCTTCTTCGTGCCCGGGGGCGTTGCATTTTCTCCTGTACAAAGAACGTTCGTTGCGCCAATTCATCCTCCGCACCATCCTGCACTCCGGACAAAACGTCGGCGGCGGCACCTTGATTTTCTCGTAGAATTGAAAATCCTCCGGTTCGATTACGAACTGGTTTTTACAATTCTGACAGGTCTTTTGCTCCATACGGTAAGTATATACTCTGATATCTCAAAAATGAAAAAGGGGCTGCCGACAACTATGCCGACGCCCCTCTCTGATACGAATTTTAACTTTCCTCTACCTCCGCGTTTCTAGTTGCGCAATCCGCTCCTCTAATCGTCTAACGTGCCGGGCGAGGACCGTAAGTTCCTGCTTGTATCCCGATACATAGAGATGAACGCATCGAGCTTTGTAAATAACTCGCCGAAATTATCTTTCATGTCGCGCACAACTGTTTCCACCGTTTCAACTCTTGCTTCCAGTGAATCAAATCTTTTATCAGCGGCGTCAAATCTCTTATCAACAGATTCGAATCTTTTATCAGCGGCGTCAAATCTTCTATCAACTCCCAAAAACTCTGCCTGCATCATTCGGGCAAGCCTTTCGATTGTAGTCACCTTTTTAGACCTCTTTACCATAGATGTCATTATATCACAAAGTCACTTTTAATCAATCGGCTCAAGTTTTCCCGGGCCGTTTGGTAAAATACTCCTTACTTCCTAGTTTCTAATCCCTGATTCCTAGTTACGGCGTATACGCCCCCAAATCCGTCACCTCTCCAGATAGGATTTTCCTCACATTTTCTCCCATTAACGGATCGCCGTTTGCATCCATTGAGAGCGGGCCAACCGCTCCCGGCCAATCCTTAACCGCGTAGAGCCAGTCGCGCAACGCGTCAGTGTTAACCGTGCCTTCGGTCATGGTCGCGGCAAGCCCTTCGTGAATCAGATGAACCGCGTCATAGGCGTTCGCGGCAAAAGACCCGGGATCCGCGCCGCCGAACTTGACGCGATGAGCATCTCGGAAAACAGTCGCTTTAGGATTGCCTTCCCAGTCAACCGCCGGCTGAACGCCAATTACGCCCTCAAGCACATCGGCATTGTCTTTAGCAATCTGGCTATCCATCAAAACCTCCGCGGTCGTAAACTTCACATTTACCTTGTTTTCACGAAGCTGTTTAAAGATCGCTATTCCCGGAGTCGCCGTCTGGGGCACGACATACACAACGTCCGCCTTGGCGGTCTTAATCTTTAAAATTTGGGTTTTGAAATCGGTGTCGCCTGTCGTATACGTTTCGTCAGTTACAATCTGGCCGCCCAAATCCGTAAACGTTTTTTTGTAAACCTCACGTAGCCCCTGCGCGTAGTCGGTAAGTTCTGAAAACACCGCCGCTTTCTTCACGCCTAATTCTTTATAGGCATAAGTGGCGGCGATCTTTCCGGCCAAAGCGTCGGATGGATATGTACGGAATACAAAATCTCCAGCTTCAGTTACCGCCGGGCTTGATGCCGAAGGAGAAAGCAATATAACTTGCGCCGGCTCAGTCACTTTCGCGGCCGCGAGCGTCTCTCCGGAACAGGCGCCCCCGATAATGACTTTTACGCCGTCCACGTTCACTAGCTTTTGCGCCGCCGTGCCGCCTGCTTGCGGATCGCACTTACCGTCTTCAACCACGAGCTCAACTTGTTTGCCTCATAAGCCTCCTGCCGCATTAATCTCTTCAACCGCGACCTGTATCGCCCGAAGTTCAGCCTCTCCGTATGAGGCGGCAACTCCCGTTAATTGTTGAAGCAAGC
>CAYJCQ010000088.1:0-3658 GCA_964368725.1 uncultured Candidatus Saccharibacteria bacterium | reverse complement strand
TCCTTTCGGGCTCCAGGCGGATACTCCCCGGTTTGTCCGTTTTATCTTACTCTAATTTCTGGCGGAGGGGGAGAGATTCGAACTCTCGGTGCCTTGCGGCACGCCACCTTTCCAAGATGGTGCACTAGACCACTATGCGACCCCTCCATACATATCATTTCCTCAACTTATCCATAATAATATCAGTAGAATATTTTCTCAACCCTAAAATTAACCCACCGCCAAATCTTACATACTTAACGATCGTTAAGTATGTAAGATTTAAGCGAGGTGACGGATTGTTCCGGTTTTCGTAACAACGAAAATTTCTACGTAATCAATAATACGTATCTCCTTTAAGTCCTCGACGAACTCTTCTGGAATTTTGACTTTGCCGAGCCATACGCTCCTCTGCATCATGGTAAATTTAAGGCGCTTTAGTACCCAGCGAAGCCAATTTCTTTTATCTTTTTCCTTTTCGGGAATATCGAAACTTATGATAACGTTTTCTTTTGCCGGTTCGCTTTGATATCGGGGGAACGGCAGAAAGGAACGCAAACGTAAAAGTTTTTCTTTCTTTCTGCCCTTGGGGGTTATTTTCCAAATCCAGCGATCCTTAAACCGTGTTTTTCTAATCAAGCCGTCTTTCTTTAACCGATATAAAAATACGTAGGCACGATTTTCCAAACGCAGCTCGTCGCTAAGCGAAAAAGAATGGTCTGCTAAATATCGCCGTTTTTGACGCGCTCCGCGGCTTTCACCAGATAAAGAATAACTGCCTTTAGTATTTTTGGGCGTAACAATGAAATCGATAAAATCTGCGGTTTCGCGCGCCGCGCGTCCAATAAACTGGAGCGCCCGTAAAATCTGTTCACCTCTCATAATAACTTCATCATTATAGCAACTTTCCAAAATCTTACATACTCTGCGATCGTTGACTATGTAAGATTTTAAAAAACAAATATAAGGACGAGTAGTTTAGATGAATGGAAATAAATATTTAAGAGCGATGCTAAGCCTTAAGACCCCGCAATGCTCTTACGCGTTCCTCTACCGGAGGGTGAGTCACCCTTCGACGCGGCTCAGGGCAAGTAAACAACGTAAGACTTATACCTTAAGGCCTCGCAGTGCCTTTATTCTTTCTTCAATTGGCGGATGGGTCATAAAGAGTTTTGTGAGCCAGGAGATTTTTTCTCCGGGTTTATCAAAGGGGTCGTCGAACCAGAGGTGGGCGGTTGTGTGGGTGGCGGCGCGGAGCGGGGTGGTATCATGGGAGATTTTCTGGAGCGCGGTTGCGAGTCCTTCCGGGTAACGAGTGAGAAGCGCGCCGGATGCGTCAGCTAAAAACTCACGTTTGCGGGAGATCGCAAGACGCATCAAAGTCGCGGCGAGCGGAGCGAGGATCGCGAGCACCAAACCGATAAGCATCAAAACCGCGCCTGCCTGTCCCCTGTCGCGGCTCCGTCCGCGCCAAAACATTGAGCGCATAAACATATCAGAGAGAATTGAGATAAATCCGACGAGGATCACCGCGACTGTTGAAACCAGCATGTCGCGGTTGCCGATGTGCGAGAGTTCGTGTGCCAAGACGCCCTCAAGTTCGGTTTTATTCAAACGCTTCAAGATACCTGTTGTAACCGCCACGACGGCGTGTTCGGGATTCCTGCCAGTCGCAAAAGCGTTTGGCGCCGGCTCGTCAATAATATAAATCTTCGGCACGGGAAGCCCGGCGGCGATACAGAGATTTTCAACGATATTATAGAGATCGCGGGCATTCTCCCGCGTTACCTCATGCGCCCGCGTCATCGCGAGCACGATTTTATCGGAATAGTAATAACTCACAAGCGACATTCCTGTACTGAAAATCACGGCAAAGTAGAGAATACTCGGATCACCATATGCCTGCGAAAAAACCCAACCGATTGCGATTACCACGACAAAAAAAACCGTGAAGAGGAACCAGGTTTTTGTTATATTTCGTGAACGTTGAGTGTAAAGCGACGCCATACGGAAAACCCACTAGGGTTTAACTAATACCACGAGTAGCTATGCCTTATTAGCTAGAACTTTCGAGTAGATAACTGCTTTCATGTTCTACTGACTAATCTCAGATTGCTTCTTTAGTTTTTCGCCAGCGGGCGTATCGGTCGGAATTAAGGTTTGATTTCCGCATTTTGCACACACCTTTTGCTTAGTCGTTAATCTCCAGATGGAGTAAATCAATCCGGGGATGATAAAAAATAGCCACAAAACTAACTCTATCAACGTACTGCCCTTTGTAAAGGTTTTTGATCCGCTCATCGAGCCGCATGCCGTACAAATCAAGTTTTGAGATTTTTTTGATGAGAACATAGTTGTTATATTTATCCTTATAATACCTTATTAGCTAGTAGCTAAAACCTCACCTTCACCGGTTCTTTTTCCGCCGCCTCCATTACCTCAAAAAACTTTTCCTGTTTGAAGCCGAACATATTGGCGACAATGTTTGACGGGAAAGATTCTACTTTCGTGTTCAACTCCTGCACCACGGAATTATAGAACCGCCGGGCAGACATGATTTTGTTTTCGGTATCGGACAGCTCTCTCTGAAGCTCAAGGAAGTTTTCGTTTGATTTCAGGTTGGGATAATTTTCCGCAACCGCGAACAGGGTTTTTAAGGCGCCGGAGAGCATGTTCTCCGCTCCCGCCTTTTCAAGCGCCGTGCCGCCGGTAGCCATTGCCTGCGTGCGGGCTTTGGTCACGTTCTCCAGCACTCCCCGCTCCTGCGCCATATACCCCTTTACCGTTTCAACCAAATTTGGGATCAAGTCATACCGGCGCTTGGTCTGCACATCAATATCGGATTCGGCTTCTTTTTCGCGATTGCGCAGGCGGATAAAGCCGTTATAGGCGGCGATAAACCACAATACGACGACCGCGACGACTGCTAAAATGATATAGATAATATTCATAGTTCTTTAATTATAACGCATTTTTAGTCAAACACAAACTCAACCAAAAACCGCCCGAAGGCGGTTTTTGAAATTGTATTCCACAACTACACCAGTCCAAAAGAAAAATCTTCTTTTACCCAAAACCCCCGCAGGCGATTCGGCATGGCCCCCGACCGAGGTCGGGACGAATCGCCGAGGACAAGCGAGTCCCGCGCTGGCGGGACGAAACGGGTTGAGGGAAAAGAAGATTTTTCTTAATAATCCTCTCCTCCCATTCCTTCCATGCCTCCACCCATCATGCCGGGATTCATTCCACCCCCGCCTTTCTCTTTCTTCTCCGGAATATCAGCGACCACCGCCTCGGTAATCACAAGCATTGAAGCCGCGGAAACCGCGTTCTGTAATCCGGTGCGCACAACCTTGGTCGGATCAATAATGCCTGCTTTAATAAGGTTTTCGTACTCTCCTTTCGCGGCATTAAAGCCATAATCATCTTTTTCTCCCAACACTTTGTTCAAAACCACCGCTCCGTCAAAACCGGCATTTTCGGCAATCTGCTCCAAGGGCGCGCGCAGACCCTCAAGAATAATCTTCGCGCCCACGATTTCCGGAAGCTGATTCTTATCAAGCGAGTGAATAAGCTTCTCAACCGCGGCAGATGCCCGCACCAACGCGACGCCGCCTCCGGGAACAATGCCTTCCTCAATCGCGGCCTTGGAGATCGGAAGAGCACACGTCTGAACTCC
>CAYJCQ010000087.1:2647-3683 GCA_964368725.1 uncultured Candidatus Saccharibacteria bacterium | reverse complement strand
CCTTAGCGTCGCATTTTTCATAATTTTATTTCTTGAACGGCGTTGGAAGCGCCGTTTCCGGATTTTTGCGCTTGCCGCTCTTTCTATCATTCTTGCCCGCGGTCTTTTTATTGAGTTGATTCGACTCGCGTATTTCCGCCCTCGGCCGGATCTCGCGCTCGCTTTCGACGCCCTGATTCCGACTCCGGCCTCCTCCAGTTTTCCGTCAGGCCACGCGGCCGTCTTTTTCGCCCTTGGAGTGGCGCTCTGGTTTTTGAACCGCAGGGCGGGGATTGTTTTTGCTTCCGGCGCTGCGCTCGTAGCGGTAGCGCGCGTATTCGTTGGAGTGCATTGGCCCTCCGACGTGTTTGCGGGAGCTCTTTTGGGAGCGGTTTCCGCCTATATTATTAATCGGATTTTGACAAAAAAAGAGGTAGCCGGAGTTTAATTCCGTATGGATGGCGAAAATGTCCGTCTTACAATTTTGATCGGCGGCCGGGTGCAGGGAGTTTTTTTCAGGCGCGGTATAAAATCCGATGCCGATAAACTCGGCGTCTCGGGCGAGGCGCGCAATTTAGCGGATGGTTCCGTAGAGGTTGTTGCCGAAGGCGCCAGGGGGGCGCTCACCGCTCTCCTTGACCGTTGTTATCGCGGCGGCGTTCTTTCAAAGGTAGATTCCTTAAAATTTTCATGGGGTCGGGCAGGAGGGATTTCTGGCGGTTTCCGCATCGCCCGTAGCGGCAGTTATCTTAAAGATAAGATTGACGCGTTCAAAAATCTTTCGGCGCGCGTTCTTTCTTCGAAGACGCTGCCGCGGCACGTCGCCGTGATTCCCGACGGCAACAGGCGCTGGGCGCGGTCCCGCGGTTTGGCGGTTTGGCGCGGCCACGAAAAAGGCATTTCCAATTTTACCGGTATTCTTGAGGAGGCAATGCGCATGAAGATTCCGTATATCACCGCCTGGGGAGTTTCAACCGAGAATTGGAAGCGCGAAAAAACAGAGGTCAATTTCCTTATGCGTATTTTTTACCGCTATCTTGCCAGCATGGAGAAGAAG
>CAYJCQ010000087.1:0-2637 GCA_964368725.1 uncultured Candidatus Saccharibacteria bacterium | reverse complement strand
GAAGAAGTTTATGGAACAGGAAATCCGATTCCGCCATTTCGGCAGAAAAGACAGATTGCCGGAAGGAATTGTAAAGCGGCTTTCGCGGATTGAGGCGGCGACCAAAAAGTTTCTGCGAGCCAATTTCGGCCTGGCGCTTGACTACGGCGGTCGCGACGAAATCATAAGAGCCGTGAATAAACTGAACGGCAGGAAAGGCGCGGTTTCAGAAAATGATTTTTCCAAATGTCTTGATACGCATGGCTTTCCCGACCCCGATTTGATTATCCGTACGAGCGGCGAGCAGAGAACAAGCGGGCTTATGCCCTGGCAAGGGGCTTACGCCGAACTTTACTTCGCCCAGATATACTTCCCGGATTTTGACGCTTTGGAGTTCAGGAAGGCGGTAGCGGAGTACGGAAGAAGAAAAAGGAATTTCGGGGGTTAAAGGATGACGGTTCCGATCATCGTTTCCAACGGCAATATTCCGAGGTTCTTGCTTGAGCTCCCCCAAGAAACAGCGGCGCTGACTTCAACAGATTTATCGAGTATTTTTTCAATCTTTTTTACGATAATCCGTCCGTCCTTTTTAAAGATGAAGAATCTTCCGGTTTTCGGCCGGAGCAGGGAAGTGGCAAAGTAATATTTTTCCGGGATTAGTTCCGGCCAGGCGGATTCGCCTTCAATTTTGACGATAAATAAGAGATGACGCAAAGATTTCAAAAGCGAGTAGTAAGTAGTGAGTAGCGAGTAGATCCGGTTAATAAAGTTTATCCGTGATTGTTTTGTAGGCATCGTAGCGTTCCGGCGCTCCCTTCGCTTCGTAGAACATTTTTGCTATTTCATCAACCGCGGCAACCAATTGCGCCGCCGCCTCGGCGTTCACTTCCTGTTTGTTCTTGGAAGCTAGTTTAGCGGCTTTCCAAAATGTTTCGTGGAGAGATGGGAATTTTGCCGTGTGTTCGGGTTTGAAAAAGTCAGCCCAAAGTATTAAAAGTTCTTCTTTGCATTTTTGCGCGTGTTTTTCTTTAACGGCTGTGCGGCGCACGATGCTATTTTGAAGCTGAAGGCGCGCGTTTGCGTCTTCCATCATAAGTTTAATCGGCGTTTTAGAGGCAAGCTCGTTTAACTGATCTACCATGCGAGCGACGGTCTTGGCCGCTATTTTCGCCGGCGTGGGGTCGTAGATCCCGCAGGGGATGTCGCAATGGGCTTCGGCATTAATATGTGGAAGAAATTTCATTAATCTTTTACTGATGTTCATGGCGTTATTTTAGCACAATTTAAGGATAAAAAAGAGGCCTTGCGGGAAAGGTTCCCGCAAGGCCTCGATGGAGGCGCGCAAGGTGCTTACTTATGCTTTTGCTTCGCCTCCCCGCCTTGGGTCATCTCGAAGCGGATTCTCCGGATTTTCCGGCATCGCTTGAGCCCCCAGTTGTACCACGGGCAGGGATTTCGGAGCGATGAGGTGCAAATCCCCGCCGTGCACTTTTCCGAGCGTGTTGGCTCGAAAAGAGCCGGGTTGATAGCCTTGACCACGAGTTCCCGGATCACTGCGAACGGGATGCGTGTCGGCGGTACATCCGGCAGTGATAGGCTGCCGTTCATAAGCGCCCCGAGCTTATAGTGGAGAAACCACTCTTCTGTTCCAGGCACGGCGCCTTCGGCTTCGAGCGCCCTAAAGTCGGTCGTAACCAGATCGCCTTTGAGTAACTGCTCGGTATGGCGAATTGCCCGGGCGTACTCCAAAACCGGCACTTCAGCCTTCTGGTCGACGAGGATTTGAACGTTGCCGCTCGTACGCCTTACGATAACAACCGAAGCTCTGGCGCCGTACTGGGAACGAGCGAAGTTCGCGACTTCGTCGCTGTCCGACTCAATTGAAGCCACTCTCCAGACGTGTCCGTAATGACCCGGGACTTCGTCAATCTGCGCCGATTTGTGGAATTCTCCCCACGCCTCGTCGAAGAATTTGGTTTGGGCCGCGTGCTTGGCGCCCAAGGCATCGAAGACCCAGGCGATCGCCTGACTAGATCCAGCGGTGTTGTACAGAAGTTTCAGGATGTGGGCGATGTCGAACGGGTGGCCTGCGCCTTTGAGGTCGTTCTTTAGAGCGAAATTCAGAATCGGGCGCAGACCGATGTCGTTTCGGATACCGAGCGCTTCAGCAACGAGAGTGGCCGCGCATTCATCTTCTTTACGCGAATGCGTAGGGGTAGGGTGTTCGTCAAACCTGCCGCCTCCCACCCCGATTAGGATAACACCTTCAGCTTCGTACGCTTCCGGCGTTTTCTCCTGCTTTCTACCGTTGTCGTTCCTCCAGAGGACAATCTTTGCCTCCGAAACTCCCGGGAAGCCGTGTTCCTCGCCGAAACGAAGCAAGAGCCAGATTGCAACAACTTCATCAAAGTGAGGACGTTCGTGGGTTACAAGCGTGTGAAATCGGGCCTGCATGATCCGATCCCCTTGTCTTAGGGAGCGTTACGCTCCGGGGCCTGTTTTAATGAACTGCTGTTTAGTAGGCAACTCGCCGCCTAAACTGCTTTGCCGTTTCCGGTTCAGCATTTCTATTATAGCATTATTAGTATATAAAAGTCAACATCACGCATTAGATACCTGCAACTGTTACCCAGACAGGAGCGGTTAGATAGTAATTCC
>CAYJCQ010000086.1:0-3699 GCA_964368725.1 uncultured Candidatus Saccharibacteria bacterium | reverse complement strand
TAATATTATAGCAGTACTCTTCGGTGACCGCAAGGTTTTTCGGAGAGAAAAACAAAAAACCAAGGAACTTTAATAAAAGGAGCAGTTCTCATGTCTGGAACGTGGAAGCGCATCCAGCCGTTTCTCGCTGTGCTCATCTTTGTTGTTGTGGTTGCGGTGGCTTCTTTCTCCTGGTTCGGCGTCCCCTCCTGGTTTTCCATTCCGGATATCTCGGTTGCGGGATGGGCGGCAATCGCCGTCATCGCCTACATCCTTATCCGGAATTCCATCATCGTGACTCCGACAGTGCACGTGGACGTCGTGCTTTTCTTCAAGAAGCCGACCGGCAGGGTCATGAAGAACGGCATCCATTTCATTTGGCCCTTCGTGTGCTCTGTGCGGCGCGTGAGCTTGGAACTCACGCACACTCCATTTGACGAAACTTTTTTCAGCAATGACAAACTGAAAGTGCGCGTCAGGGGGTCTATTCAATGGGTCGCGGACGAGAGATACCTTCCGGACGTATTTATTACGCGTTCGGAAGCGGCAATTACCAAAGGTCTCTTGGACGCCGTTCACGGGGAACTCGGAAAGATCGCTGGTCTTAAGAAAGGCGATGCCTATATCGAGGCGCGCGAGATCATTGATCTCATTATCAATGGTGTGCTGCGACTCGATCTGAAAAAGCAACCGTTAGCGGAATTGACAGTGAGCGAACGTTTCCAGCGTTGTACCGCCGAACCCGAGAAAAGGAATGAGCTCCGCCAAGCGCTCGACGAAGAAGAGGGAAAAACCGATGAAGTTTCCCCAGTTGAAAGACTTTACGGCATTGACATTAAGATGGCCCTGCTCGCCGACGTTGACTATGAAGAGGAAACCCAGAAAGCGTTTCAGCTTGGTCGTCAGACCAAGGAACGGGTACGCGCTTTCAGGACGAAGGCCGTATCTACGCTTCTGGTAGCGCGTAAACTACAGAGTCGGCTTGGCGTGACAGGAACGGCGGCTTTGAACGCAAGCCAGGTCGTTCATGAAGACGCGGACAAGCAGGTTCAGACTGTCGAAGGACTCGAGGGCGGAGGCGCCTTGCCCTTGGCGCATGTGATCATCGGCGGCCAAGGAGGACGCAAGTCACCCGAAGAAAACAAGGGCTCCGAAGGCGGCAAGAAGAAAATCATTGAGCCGTAGAGGAGAATGACAATGTCTCATATCGTCGGCGACTTCCGTCCGGGTGGTTTCACCAAGCGCAATTTCGTCATCTTGGGCATCGCGGCCGTTGTTCTTTTCGCGGGCGGCGCTTTCAAAGGCAAGCTCGCGGAAGCGGTGTCAAAAGTCGGCACATTCTTTTCAAGCGAGGAGGCAACAGCCGCTCTTCCAAGTCCAACCGCCGCCGTACCGAAGGACTACACCTTGCTTGCTCTGGGCAACGAACGCATGAAGCGTTACAAGTTCGCTCTTACAGGCGCGAACAAGTGGTGCGGCTGGCTCATCTTAGACGAGCAGGCGGCTGACTTTCGTTTTGACACCGACATCTCGGTGCCGGTTAACATCATGCGCTATCCGTCCGGAGCGCGCGTGGCGATTCCGGCGGGCAAGTACATGCCGGGCCTCTGGCAGTACGTGGTAAAGGAAAGAGGTGAAAAGCAGTTCTTTTCTCTTGAGGCCGGCTCCGATTGCGCGCTCACTGTCACGGTGAGCAGGTAGTCAGGAGAGTCGCTCAAAAGCGCGCGCCCCGATCTAGGTCGGGGCGCTTTTATTTTCGGGCAAATAAAATTGTGAGATTTAATGAATGAGTTTAGGTTTGGAGAAAATTTCTTACTATCGCGATAAGCGCCTGCGAGATCGCGCCCACTACGAGCGCGATCACGGCGTAGACAATATAATTTTTTGCCTGTTTAATTTTATCATCTTCTCCGGCAGCCGTGATGTAAAGAAACGCCGCGTAAACTATAAAAAGCACGGCGATCACAATAAGCAGTCCGAACGCCCAGCTAAGGACTTGGGTTACAAATTTGAGTATATCAAATTGCGCATTTGGGGTAACGAGAGGAATGCCGCCACCCCATGGAGCTATTTGAGCTTCCGCAAAAAGCGGCATTAAAACAAGTAAGTTACCAACGGTTATCGCTGTTTTCTTGAAAACCATTTTCATGATTCTAAATATAGCGTTTGGCAAGAATTTTGTAAACCAGAAGTAATCCACAGGCGATTTTTTAAAAAAACTCCGCGATCAGTTAACCGCGGAGTTTTTTTATATACTTCAGAATCAAATTTAAGTCGTCTGCAAGAAGCTCGTGACTATGGCGACTACCGCCCGCGCTAGCGCGCCCACTACCAGGGCGATTACCGCGTAGACAATGTAATTCTTGGCTTTCTTGGTTTTATCCTCGTCGCCAGCCGCGGTAAGGTAGAGGAATGCTGCGTAGATCACGAAAAGCACGGCGATCACAATAAGCAGTCCGAACGCCCAGTTCAAGACCAGTGTTACAAAGGTCGCGATATTGAAGTTGGCGTTCGGAGCTATTGAAGTGACGCCGCCTTGCGCGCCTACCAAGAGCGGGGCCGCCAGTATAAGTCCGCCGGAGAGCGCAGCCGCCTTTATTAAGTTTCGCATCATTGTATTTATTGATTGTTCGCGCATAACTCGACCTTTTGTTCGGGAATCAGCTTTTATCATATTAGCATTATTTTCTTCTACGTTCCACTGCCTCCTACTCCGGTCAGGAAGTTCACAATCGCGACGAGCGCCCTTGAGACCGCGAGCACCACGAGTCCTGCCACCGCGTAAGCGATGGTTTTCTTGCCTTTTTCAAACTGCTCGGCATTGCCTCCGGCGGTGAGCATCAGAAATCCGGCGTAGATTATGACAAGAGACGCTATGGTTATGCCCAAGCCGACTGACCAGGCGATGGTATCGTTTAAAATCGTGCCTAAATCTTTGCCCGAAGTTCCGCTTCCTCCGGAGCCGGAGCCGGAAGTTTGCGCCAGCGCTCTTTGCGCGGACAAGAGGAGTGAAATTATGGGGATATAGAAACGTTTCATGTTGGCAAGGGCACGTCTTGGCCGGTTAAAATACCGGATAATATTCCCACCATTATACCAGCAACAGCCGCGATCACAACCCCAATCAAGGCGATGGTGATGATTTTCTTGCCTTTTTCCATTCTTTCGGGTGAGCCGGCCGCGGTCAGGAAGTAGTAGCCGCCCACGATGAGCATCAAGACGGCAAGCGGGCCGATTATGGTGTTTAAAAGAAACTTTAAAACACCGTTCATAAACTGGATTACTTCCTGCAGTCCGCAGCCGTTGCCTATGGAATCATCAGGCGGCAGTGATGGATCGCAATTTAATTGCACGCCGAAAAGCGTTAGGCCTCCGGATTGGGCAAGGGCTGAAAGCGGAGTCGCTGCCGCGGATGTCAAAACAATCAAAGCAACAATTAAATAATATTTGAGCATTTAAAGATTTTGTTTCTTGCGCTCCATAAGCGCGGTTATCTTTGATTCCGCCGCTTGAAGCGCTTTGGCGGGGTTTGCTCCGTCCAGGACATCGTCAATCATTTCCGAGAACGCTTCGTCAACCTCGTTATTGTCCACCTGCGGCCAGGAGCGGGCGGAAAGCGCCTGTTTGGCGAAAACGCTCCATTCCGGGTCGTTTACGCGCGCCGAAATCAGGGAACGCAGGGCGGGCAGGCGGCCGGTTTTCTCGGCCGCGATTTTCGCG
>CAYJCQ010000085.1:0-3714 GCA_964368725.1 uncultured Candidatus Saccharibacteria bacterium | reverse complement strand
AAATATGAACCTCCAAAATTTTAGGGTCTCCGCGGAACTCAAAATCAATCACGCCGGCTTTCCCTATATCCTTTATCTCAATTCCGCCCTCTTCTCTTGCTTCCCGCCTCGCCGCGTCCTCAATCGTCTCGCCTTCTTCCACCTTACCACCAAACCCGTTCCACCTGCCCGCGCCAAATCCCCGCTTCTTCATCGCAAACAATACTCGCGGATGATGATATGCGATTGAAAGCGTCAGAATTTTCTTCATCTTTCTTTTTTGATATATCTAAACCTCGGCACTCGTTTTCCGTCCCGCTCGACCTCTTCCAAAAACATTTTGAGCGGCCGGATCCAAAGACCGCGTTCGCCATACATCGCTCGATACACCACCATCTCTTCCATGGTTTCGCTGTGCCGCGCGACGCCGATCACTTCGTAACGATTGCCCTTAAAGTGTTCGTAGACGCCAATCCGTAAAAACTTTGTTTGATTCAAGGACCCGATATTCATATAGTTTTAAGATATATCATTTCTTTAGAGCTATCTTACGCTATATACCCTGTGGAAAACTCACTATTGACATCTATCTGTTGTTGCGCTATTATATAAATATGCGTAAAATTTCTATATCAATAGTTGTTATGTCGGTTTTAGCCCTTTTTTCCTTGGCGATCGCCTCTCCGGAGCCCAGATATATTGATATTAGTGCCGCGGCAAGCTCTTACGGAGTCATTTACTATGATTACGTAAAAGACGGCCGATTGGAAGGAGGTGTAATCCCCGTTGATCCTACAAACCGGTTCCATGCCGCGATTCCGGGCATTGCTCCACTCACTAATTATAATGTCACTACCGTCGTACAGAATGGCTCCCCTTCAAATAGAATAGACATCGTCTTTGTTGGCGACGGCTACACACAAAACGATCTTCCGACATATACGAACGATGTCGCAAACGCTGTCTCTGGAATCTTCGGGGAATTCCCCATTGACGCTTATGCTTCATTTTTCAACGTGCATCGCGTTGACGTAATTTCCAACGAATCAGGCGTGGACAACGATCCTAATCTCGGCGTACTTAAAGACACGGCGCTTGATATGGGCTTTTGGTGCGCGGGCATCCCCCAACTTCTCTGCGTTGACGTCTCTAAAGCGCTCTCCGCCGCTCTAAACGCTCCTGACGCGGATCAAACGCTCGCGGTCGCGAATTCTTCAATGTATGGAGGTGCGGGATATAACTCAACTGATCTTGCGACGTTTGCCTCGGCAAACGGCGCCTCGCTTGAAGTCGCGCTCCACGAATTCGGCCACAGCATGGCTGACTTGGGCGACGAATACGATTATGGAGACGGCGCGACTTACACCGGACCCGAAGTCATCCAGCCGAACGTCAGTATCTACGACGCAACGAATATGGCCTCGCTCCAGGCCAAATGGCACTTGTGGCTTCCGGATTCAAATGTGGATGCTTTTGAGGGCGCGGGCTATTACCAGTACGGCCTCTACCGCCCGACGGTAAATTCAAAAATGCGTTCGTTGGGTCAGCCGTTTGAACAGGTCAATACCGAACAATTCATATTAAACTTCTACAAAACAGTCAGCCCGATTGACGCGGCGACTCCGCCGGGCACCTACGGGCCTAAAATGAAATTAACGGTAACTCCGGTTCAGCCAGCGACGCACAGCTTAGATATCCAATGGTTTATAGACGGCAATCCCATTGCCGGCGCGACCGGCACAACGCTTGATGTCTCAACCATCCAGTTGTCAAAATGGAAGTCAATAATTTCGGTTGAAGTAACCGACAACACTTCGTGGGTCCGCGACGAGGCAATGAGAAGCCAGCTTATGAGCGAAACAAGAAACTGGACGATTCTAAAAGCCGAAAGTAATTCAAAAAAGGCGAATTAGAAAATCCTAAAAACCCCCGCGCAAGCGGGGGTTTTCATTGATGAGAGATTTCATTACTGTGTTGTGACCGTGAAGCTGTCGAAGTTTGCCGTAGTCGCGGCGCTCGTTGTGATAACGTAGACGCCTGCTTGAGTGGGGGTGAATCCCACTTGCGTAAACGATCCCGTTTGCGGGAACACGGCAACGACATCCCAAGATATGCCGTCATTGCTCTTACTGAACGTATACGTATCCCCCACTTTCGAAACTCGCAAATAGTCATTGGTGCCGTCTTTGGTGGCGCCTTCCGGCCCAAGCACAATGGAACCGGCATTACTGATAATTTTATAGCTTGACGCATTGCCGCCGATATATTCAAACCTTAGAAAATTCGTGGCGTCCTGCCATATCATGATGCCGTACGTCTGCGAAGACGAAAGTGATGCCTGTCCATCAATATCAATTTCGTAAACCGCGTCCGCGCTCGTAACCGATCTTAACATCTTCGGGCAGGGCGGCGCGCCGCCGGTCCAGCAATCATTTGAACCGCTCACGACAATTTGGAGATGACCTGGGTTCAACGTGAGTGAGTAACTCCCGCCGCCGCCCGGATCATCAAAAACCCATCCCGCGCCAAGCGTTGATGATCCAAAATCATCCGAAAAATAGGGATTCACGGTAAGAGTGAAAGTTGTCGTTCTTGTAATGCTTCCGTCAGTTGCCGAGGCGGTGACGGTGTAGGCCCCGACAGGAGTAGTATTCCCGGCCGTTATGGTAAGGGTTGAGGAGCATGTCGGGGAACAAGATGGCGTACCGTAACCGTACGACGCGCCAGTTGGCAGTCCACTCGTAGAGAAGGTAACCGCGTTCGCCGCGCCGGAGGAGAGCGTGGCAGTTACTGTATTGCCGCCGCTCGATCCCTGGCTTGCGGTAATGCCGCCGCTAGTACCCATCGAAAAATCAAATGCCGCCGATGGATTAATCGTGAGGGTAAACGCTATTGTTCTAGTGATACTCCCATCCGTTGCTGAAGCGGTAATGGTGTATGACCCGACAAGCGCGGTTCCTGTATCTATGGTTAATATCGATGAACAAGTCGGACTGCACGAAAGCACGCTATAGCTATAAGTAGCTCCTGCTGGTAAACCGCTAGCCGAAAACGTAACCGAATTCGCCGTTCCGGAAACCAATGTGGCGGTTATGGTATTTGAGTTGCTTGTTCCCTGATTTGCCGTGATGCTCCCGCTCGCGCTAAGCGAAAAATCGAATGGCGCAGGAGTAGCTCCCGGGCCTGGGATAGCGGGTGTCAAAGTCAATTCTGTACCGATCTCAAAAAAACTATCGTAATCTCCCCCGTCGGCAATAGCAAGCGACTGAAACTTAGAGGATTCAAAAGACGAGGTAATCTCGTAAGAACCGCATACATAGGCGTAATAATATCCGGAAGAGAAGGAATTCACCGGATCAACCGGTAATTTGTTTAACGGCGGATAAGATAAATCTTGAAAGATTGATATTAAATCCAACGGCAGCCATCCCGTACCATCGACTCTAAAAACACTGCTTGCCGGTGCTTGTTCAAAAAACCATCCCAATGGCGGTGTGGGCGGCGCCTCGCCTTCGGGTGGATCAGGCACAGAAACATAGATATTGCCGTCTGAAGCCCCATTACAGTCCCCTGGAAAAGGCCCGTTCAAATCCAGAATAACACCATTTAGACTAGCTCTGGTTGCCGCCAAAGCCAAAGCGTCATTTAAAGCCCGCAGATCTTTTACCCGTTTAGAATCCCGAGCTCGAGCAAGGTATTCGCCTGGATTGACGACAAGAATAACGGAAGTCGCTA
>CAYJCQ010000084.1:0-3724 GCA_964368725.1 uncultured Candidatus Saccharibacteria bacterium | reverse complement strand
ATACCGCCCGGCCAACTCATGAATTGCCCCGACAACGATTTGATCAAAAGACATAACTTACGTATCGATACTAAAGCTCCTTAACGGCGTACGTAGGGCAGAAGTCCCATGAAACGCGCGCGTTTGATAGCCCGAGCTAGGCGCCTTTGATGCAAGAGGCATATCCCGGTATAGCGGGGATCCACTACTTTCGCCTGGCTTGAAATAAAACGCCGCAGAAGTTCAACTTCCTTGTAATCTATTTCCTGAAGGTTTTGTGAGCAAAAAAAGCAATGTGACATACGCTAAATTATTCTACTTCTTAATTTCTAATTATCCTAATTAATACCCAATTTCCAAATCCCCAACAATTAAATTTAGGTCAATTAGAAATTAGAATAATTAGGTTAATTTTCTAAAATGGCAGGTCTTCGCTTTTAATTTCTTCATCAACGTCAATCACGGGTATTGCCTCCGGTGCGGCATCCTGGGATGTCTGCCCGCTCCCTTGAGAAACGCTCCCTTCGCGCTGAACACCTCCTTGGCTAAAGGGCTTTGGCCCAAGCTGAAGCCGTTCGGCTATGACTTCTGTAGTGCGGCGTTTCTGACCCTGCCGATCATCCCATGAACGCGTCTGAATACGCCCCTCTATAAAAACCAAACTGCCTTTAGTTAAAAATTTGCTGGCAATCTCCGCCTGCCTGCCCCAGACAACCACATTATGGAACTCAACATTTTCCTGTTTCTGCCCGCTTTTATCGGTCCAAACGCGATTGGTGGCAACGCCGAAACTGGCAACCTGCTGACCTGAAGCGGTAGAACGCAATTGCGGATCAACCGTGAGCCGCCCGAGAATGAAAGCCTTGTTTAAATTCATATACCGTTGATGGTTCGATACCAATATACTAATTATACTAATCTAATCCGTATCATTAGTAAAATTGGTATCGATACCTACTTCAAAATTTCCTCCAGTTTCTGCTCCAGCGCTTCGTTGGTGAGCGCCGCGGGTTCATTCGCTTCCGGCTTCGGCTCAGCGGGCCGAGGTTTCCTGGCTTCGCGTGACGCCGCCTTTGCCGGAGAAACTATCACTAAAAATCTCAAAAGCGGCTTAACCTTAAGCATCTCGGAAATTTTTTCGGCTGATTCGGGCAAGGCCCGGAAATAAACAAAACCGAACCACGCGGAAAGCTGCTTTTTGATCGGATAAGCCAATCTTACGCTCATCGGCTGGCCTTTTGCCGTTACTTCCGCGCCGCACTCAGCAAGCACGCCGAAAACGCCTTCCGCCTCGTTAGGATCGCTTATTAAATAAGACAATTCATATTCGCGCGCGTCTTCTTTTATGTCTTCTGCCATAGGTCAAAAGGTATCAGATTTTAGAAACTTTAGTCAACTTTAAACGCATACTTTATTCATCCACTTCTTTTTCCCCGGCCGGGGCTCCGAGCGCCAAATCTTCCTCGGAAGGCGCCTTGCGCCCAAAACCGGTGCCCGCCGGGATAAGCCGTCCGATGATGACGTTCTCTTTAAGCCCGCGCAACCGGTCTACCCGAGCCTCTATCGCCGATCCGATAAGCACGCGCGCCGTTTCCTGGAAAGAAGCCGCCGAAAGAAAGCTCTCGGTTGAAAGAGCGACTTTTGTTATACCCATCAAAACCTGTGCCGCGCGCGCCGGCGCGCCGCCCTCTTTGCGTATGCGGCGGTTCACCTCCATAAACACCGATTTCTCTACTACGTCTCCGCGGATGAATTCTGAATCACCGGCCTCGGATATTTTCACGCGCGAAAACATCTGCCGCGTAATAACCTCTATGTGCTTGTTATTTATATTCGCGCCTTCAGAGAGATAAATCTTTTGAACCTCATTTAAGATATAGCGTTCAACCGCCCGGCCGCCGCGGAGACGGAAAAGTTCCCTAAGGTCCAACGGCCCCTCGGATAGCTGGTCTCCGCGCTTAACCTCGTCTCCCGCCTTAACGTAGAGCCAAGCCGAGCGCGGCGCCAGATATTCTATTAACTTCTCTTTTTTGCTTTTCCTGGCAGCCGACTTTACCTTGATCGCTTTAATAAGGCCGCGCTCTTCTATGTCGGTTACAACGCCGTCTTCCTCGGCGAGAAGCGCCTTGCCCTTGGGCGGACGCGCCTCAAAAATCTCCTCAACTCGCGGCAAACCATGGGTAATGTCGGCTCCGGCAATGCCGCCGATATGGAAGGTTCTCATTGTAAGCTGGGTGCCCGGCTCGCCGATGGATTGGGCGGCCACGATGCCTACTGCCTCGCCTTTTTTAATCGGCTTGTTGCTGCCCAAATCAAACCCGTAGCAGGCGGAACATATTCCATATAAGGTTTTGCAGGTTATGGGAGAACGGATTTTAACCAAATCAATTTTGGAAGCTTCAATCGTATGCGCTGTTTCGCGATCTATTATTTCGCCCGCTCTCACGAGAATCTTATTACCCGCCTTCACGTCTTCAAACGCGGTGCGGGAAAAAAGACGGTTCGCGAAAGAGTGGCCGTATTCCAAACCGTCCGCTCTCGCGATTTCAATGCCTTCTTTTGTTCTGCAATCCTCTTCGCGAATTATCAAATCCTGGGAAACGTCAACGAGCCGGCGCGTAAGATACCCGGCTGATGCGGTTTTGAGAGCCGTGTCGGTTAATCCCTTTCTGGAACCGTGAGTGGAAATAAAATACTCAAGCACGTTAAATCCTTCCTTATACGAGGATTTAACCGGCAGCTCAATGGTGTCGCCCTGGGGGTTCTGCACCAAACCTTTCATGCCCATCATCTGCGCCGGCTGAGACCAACTGCCTCTGGCGCCGGAATCGATAATCTGGAAGACGGAACTGTGCGACGGAAGCGTTTTCGGAACAACCTGCTTGGAAAGCTTGTCGTTCGCTTTTTTCCACACTTCAATCATCCGTTCCCGCCTCTCATCGTCGGTAAGAGCCCCTTCTTCAAACTGTTGTCTTATGAGACGTTCTTCTTCTTCCGCCTGTCTCAATATGCCTTCTTTTTCCGGAGGCGTAACCAAATCATCCATGCCCCAGCTTATTCCGGAAAGAGTCGCGTATTCAAAGCCGATCTTTTTAACGGCATCAAGGCATATTTTTGACTTTTCCATGCCGTGGCGGTTCACTATTTCGCCGACTATTTTAGAAAGCTCCTTCTTGATGACAAGATGGTTGATAAACCTGAATTCCGCGGGCAAAACTGAATTGAAAATAATGCGGCCGACTGTCGTTTCAACCCTGCCCTCCGGCATTCTCACGCTGACAAGGGCATTCAGGGCGACGGCGCCGCTTTCATAAGCAAGCAGGGCCTCTCTGCGATTGGAGAAAATCTTACCCGCGCCAAGAGCGCCTTCTCTCGCTTTAGTTAGATAATAACAACCGAGAACTATATCCTGGGTCGGAGTGACTATAGGATCTCCGGTTGCCGGCTTCAATAAATTCAAACTTGAAAGCATAAGCGTTTTAGCTTCTTCCTGGGCTTCGGCAGAAAGAGGCAGATGCACCGCCATCTGGTCTCCGTCAAAGTCCGCGTTAAACGCGGTACACACGAGCGGCGGCACTTGGATAGCCAAATTTTCCACAAGAAGCGGTTTGAATGCCTGGACTCCAAGCCGGTGCAGAGTCGGCGCGCGGTTCAAAAGCACCTTACGGTCCTGAATCACCTCTTCCAGTATCGCCCAGATCTCGGGGGGTGCCTGCTCAATCAAACGGTTGGAATTCCTTATGTT
>CAYJCQ010000083.1:0-3765 GCA_964368725.1 uncultured Candidatus Saccharibacteria bacterium | reverse complement strand
TGCCCGCTATATCGGCCAATATTCCGAGGAGACGCTCATTGCCAACATTGCTATACCGCCGGTTCTGATGGTTTTGATTGTGCTCTGGGGGTTGCGCCGTCCGCCCGGGAAAAACGAGAGCAGGGTGATTGAAGAGGTGCGCCGCATCATCGCGGGCGATATCGCCGCGTATCCTCTGAAGCTCAAGTCAAAAAGATCAATTTTAATAAGAGGTTTTGTCGTGCTTCTTTATGCTTTGGGCGGCGCCGCCACTTTCGGGGCGATGATTTATCTGCTCACGCTTTATAACTTCAGCGTTTTATCCCAGGCGATTTTCATATTTTTCGTTTCTCTGATCGCCTGGAGCGGTTCCAAGATCAGGGAGCACGCCAAAGAGCTGGTTTTCGGAGAAAAACCGCCCGGCTTTATCCACGACTTGTTCCTTTTCTTCACTTTCCCGATTGTCGCGGCCGGCCGATGGTTTTCAAGGCAACTCCTTAGGATCAGGCCTCTGGAAACGATTCTTGATGTTTTTATTGAACTGCCGTTTAAATTTTTTGTGGAATTCGTTGAACAGTGGAGGGCTTTTTTGAAGGAGAAAAAACAGGAGATACATTAGCACTCTTGACTGGCGAGTGCTAATAGGAATAGAATTAAAAACATAATACTAATTTATATCCGTATTATTTGTATCATTAGCATACATTAGTATATTGGCATCGCACTCATTCGTATATGCGCAATTTCCATAAATTTACCATTAAAGCCCAGGAAGCGCTCCAGAACGCCCAGGATTTGGCCGCCCAGAGAAATCACGGGGAGTTCAAGGCAGTCCACCTCCTGGCTAGTTTGTTAGTTGACGAACAGTCGCTCGTCAGGCCGGTTTTGATCAAGGCGGGAGTAAATCTGGAGGCGCTTGACCGCGCGATTGAGGGCGAGCTCGCGCGTTTGCCGAAAATCTTCGGCGCCACCAATGTCGGCCAGCTCTATCTTTCTCAGGAGCTGATGCAGGCGCTTGACCGCGCCGGCAAGATCGCGCTTTTACAGAAAGACGATTTTATTTCCTGCGAGCATCTGCTCCTCGCAATTTTGGAGATTCCTTCGGCGGCGCAACAGGCGCTTGAGGAATTTGGCTTGCGGCGCGAGACTGCGGTGAGAATTTTGGCCCAGCTTCGGGGCTCAACCAGGGTTACTGATGAAACACCCGAGTCAAAATTCCAGGTTTTGGAAAAATACGCGATTAACCTAACCGGGCGAGCGCGCGAAGGCAAGCTGGATCCGGTGATCGGCCGCGACGAAGAATTGCGCCGGGTAATGCAGGTGCTCTCAAGGCGCACTAAAAATAATCCGGTTTTGATAGGCGAGCCGGGAGTGGGTAAAACCGCGATCGTAGAGGGCCTAGCGCAGAGGATTATCGCCGGCGAGGTTCCGGAAACGCTTAAAGACAAGGAAATCATAATGCTTGATCTGGGAGCGCTTATTGCCGGGACAAAGTTCCGCGGGGAATTTGAGGATCGCCTGAAGGCGTTCATCCGTGAGATTCAAAATTCCGCCGGCAAGCTGATTCTTTTTATTGACGAGATACACATGATCGTTGGCGCCGGCGCGGCCGAAGGCGCGGTTGACGCTTCTAATCTGTTGAAGCCGCCACTGGCGCGCGGGGAACTTCACGCGATCGGCGCCACGACCATCAAAGAATATCAACGCCACATAGAAAAAGATCCGGCGCTTGAGCGCCGGTTCCAGCCGATCATAGTTGAGGAGCCGTCGGTTGAAGACGCGGTTGCCATTCTGCGCGGGCTCAAGGAAAAATACGAAATTCATCACGGCCTTCAGGTGTCGGACGAGGCGCTGGTTTCGGCGGTCACTCTTTCTTCCCGTTACATTACCGACAGATTTCTTCCGGACAAAGCAATTGATCTGATTGATGAAGCGTCGGCCGCGCGCCGCCTTGAATCGGAAAGCTTGCCTGGAGAGATAGAGCGTTTGCGCAGGGATATTACGCGCCTTGAGATTGAGCGTTCGGCCCTGGCCCGCGAGGACACCCCGGAGAATCGCGAGAGGATCAAAATGATTGATAAAGAACTCCCCGTCATTAAGGGTAAAAACGACGAATTTTCCGCGGGCTGGCACGCGGAAAAGATGAACGTGGAAAAACTGCATAATCTAAGGCGCAGAATGGACGAATTGAGGCGCGAAGCGGAACTGGCGGAGCGTTCAGGCGACCTGGGCAAAGTCGCCGAGGTCCTCTACGGCGTCCTGCCGCAGGCGGAAAAAGAGTATCAGGCGTTTGAAAAAAAGCATTTTAGCGGCAGAAAAGGCAAGAAGAAAGGCAAGGGCGAGCAGTTTATAAAAGAGATTGTTGACGAGGAGGATATCGCGGCAGTTGTTTCGCGCTGGACAGGCATCCCGGTCATGAGGATGCTGGAGTCCGAAACCGAAAAACTCTCGCGGATTGAAGAAGTTCTTTCCGGCAGGGTCGTCGGCCAGAAAGACGCCATCGGGGCCGTTTCAAACGCTTTGCGCCGGGCGCGGGCCGGGCTCTCTGACGAGAACCGCCCCTACGGCTCATTCATGTTTTTGGGCCCGACCGGAGTCGGCAAAACGGAGCTCGCGAAAGCGCTTGCCGAATTTATGTTTAACGACGAGAGGGCGATGGTGCGCATAGATATGTCTGAATATATGGAAAAGCATTCGGTGTCGCGGCTCATCGGCTCTCCGCCCGGCTATGTCGGTTTTGAGGAGGGCGGCCAGCTCACCGAATCCTTGCGCCACCGGCCATACTCGCTCATACTTTTTGACGAAATAGAAAAGGCGCATCCGGAGGTTTTTAACATTCTGCTCCAGATTTTGGATAACGGTCGCCTGACCGACGCCAAGGGCAAAACCGTGAACTTTAAGAATTCAATCATAATAATGACTTCCAATGTCGGCAGTTCGTACTTCAAAGAAATGTCCAAAATAGGGTTTGAATCAAAAGAGGCGGAATTTGCCGATGAAGAGAACAGTTTCAAGGAAAAGGTGCGCGAAGCGCTGCGTTCCAGCTTTAAGCCGGAGTTTTTGAACCGTATTGACGAGATTATTATTTTTAACGCTCTTTCCCGCGACAACATAGCGGCTATAGTTGATCTTCAACTGGATATTTTAAGGAAGAAAATGGAAGAACGCGGCATGAAGATCGCCGTTGATGCCCAGGCGAAGAGATACATAGTGGAAAACGGTTTTGATCCGGATTTCGGCGCCCGGCCTATCAAGCGCCTGATTCAAAAGGCGATTTTAGACCAACTGGCCGACAAAATCATCAGAGGCCAAATTAAAGATGGCGATAAAGTTAAAATTACCTATTCAGGGACCCGTCTTGCGATTAGTTCTTAAGGCGTTTGTTTTTCTTCTCTTGTTGTGGCTTAACGCTTCAAGCGGCGGAGTTCTTGCGTCTATAATATACGGCGCCGGGGTTTCCGCGCTCTACGCCTTTCCGTGGGCAAACGCGCGCCGCCATCTTTTTTCGTTTCTCGCCGTTGCTATTCTGTCGCCTCTCGCGGTTGATGCGGTTGCCGGAATTCCGGCAAAGGTCCTCGCGAGTCTTGCCGCCACGGCCGTTTTCGCGGTTATTTTTTGCCTTAAGGATTTTCTATTTGTACGCCGCGCCGATTGGAATTACGCCCTGCTTCTTTCTTTGATTTTTGCAACCGGCGCGGTTTATCTTTTTTCGGACAGATCCGAAAGCTTTTTTCTAAAGACCGCGGGAGTTTTTTCGGCCTTTTTCTTTCTCAATGCAGAATTCTT
>CAYJCQ010000082.1:2844-3834 GCA_964368725.1 uncultured Candidatus Saccharibacteria bacterium | reverse complement strand
TGCCGCAAGCGCTCGAATTGCTCTTCTTGGTTCATCACCCTGCACCTGCGGGCGATGGGGAAATACGCCTCCGTGACGGAAACGTCGGTGAACTTCCCGCGAGCCGCGTCCTTACGCACAAAGAATGCGTTTAACCCGGTGGAATCACAGCCAACCAGGATGTAACCCTTGGAACGCGCCAGTTTTGTCAACGCGGTTAATGACGCGCCGTAGTAAAAATTGAAAGGAACGAAATTATGCTTGTCAAAATTCGGATCGTATTTTACGGTTATTGATTCTCGGGGACCCATCGAGGCGTTGTACTCAATGACGACTACCCGGGGGGTTATTGCGGTTATGGCTTTCCAGATCCAGTATTCATTGCCGTCAATGTCTATGGATAGTAAATCAATCTCTCCCTCAATGCCGTTGGATCGCAGCACAGGGTTAATATTATCCACGGTTACGAAGCAGTGCGCGATTTTCACGTCGGCAGACCTATCCTTGAGCTGCATTTTATAATAAAGCTCGTTTTTATAATAATGCTTCGCGCTGGCTACATATTCTTCACTGCCGTCCATTAAAAGACCGCGCCATCCAAAATTTAGCGCAAGATTAGCGGTGTTGCATTCCTTGCCGTCACCTATGCCAAATTCAACGAAACAGCGGTTGGTAACGGCTATTTTAGAAAAAATGTGCAGGAGAATTCCATCCTCGCCATTTTGGGAGTAGGCCTTGTCTTCGAATTTATTAATATCGAGTTTATGCTCCTGACCGGCGGCGATTGAGAAATACTGCTGTTTCAGCAAAGTCCCTTTTAGCACATACTGATTTCTTTCACTGGTTTTCAACCTCTTTGCAAGTACATACAAATCTCCACCCCGCATCCATGAAAGGTTGGCAATAATCATTTGCCATGGCTTTGGGGCAAAATTTTTTGCTATTTTCTTAAGACGATTGAACATTTTTCTTTTTGGAGGTTGAACCTCGATAGTTTCTATCGAGGTTCAA
>CAYJCQ010000082.1:0-2834 GCA_964368725.1 uncultured Candidatus Saccharibacteria bacterium | reverse complement strand
TTTTTTTTTTTTTTATCACTTTTTTATTTTTTTTTTTTTTTGTTTTCCCTCTTTTTTTTTTCTTTTTTTTTCACACCCCCCCCCGCCAGCTATATGAATTCCTCATGGTAAATACTCTCCTCGCCCACCCCTTTTTTAATTAGGATGGCTTTAGTGTCTTTTACAAAAAGTACGCCGCCGCAAAGATAAATATCCTCTCCCCGGCCTGCGCCGAATCGCTCGAAGTAATCATCCAATTTAGTTACCAGAGTGTACTCTAAGTTGGCATGACGTAGAGCGCGAGCGCAAAACTCCTTTTCTAACAAGGCTTCTTGGACCGAAGGGGCGATGACCGCCAGTTTAATCGGCACGCCCACGCGTCTTATTTCCAAAAGATCGTAGAGCATCGGGCGGAAGGGCGCAATGCCGGTCCCGGAGGCGATAAAGCGCAGGGGACGCTGCGCCGATCGGATTTTAAAGTTGCCCCGCGGCCCGTAAAAAGTTACCGCAGCGCCGCGGCGGGATTTTTCGAAAAAACTCGAGGCCACTCCTCCCGGCACCAGCCTTACCACCAGTTCGAGATGCCGACTCTCATTCGGGAAAGAGGCAATGGAAAAGGGGCGCTCAAGAATTTCTTTACCGAGGGGTATTTCTAAAACGATGTGTTGCCCCGGTATGAAGCGCCAGCGCGCGGCCGGGGCGAGGCGGAGGCGCACTAAAACGACGTTGGGGGTAAGCTTGGTTTTCTTCTCTACTATCGCCGTGAAGCGTCCGGGAGTCATTGCTTATGATGGTAAGAAAAATTGCCCCCTCCGGCAAGAGCCAGACATTCTAAACTTCAAGGATAGTCGCTGCTTGCTTTTGAGCGCCGGACCTCTTATTATTGATTCATTGATTGAATACTAAGCCGCAGCCGTGAGGCATCGTAGCACCGCGAAGTGTAACTACTCTATGCCCCCCAAAGAAATCGTCGCCCACCCTTTGTTTTATAAGTACTTCAAGAATGTGAGGAGCAAGATTCTCGCCCGACTCCTCAATTCTTTTTTTTCGTTGGGTGGGATCCACTATTACCTCTTTGATGAACATTATTCTACACGGATCCTTCTCTATAACTATCTAAGCCTGCTGGCCAATAAAGAATTCCCCGTTGAGTGGGAAGTCATCCTCTACTCATCCCAAGGTGAGAGAATCTTTAGGCGTCAAGGTCGGTTTTCAAAGGAGGAGCTGGTGGTGGTTGATCTTGACGAGATTAAGCCCCAAAGCCCTTACGGCGTAGTGGTTTGCCATCTGCGGCCGGCGCACTCTCGCTTGGCGTTATTTAAATTTTATGAGACGGTTTTCTTCACCGAGCATTATCATCGTTCCGAGGTCTATCATGATGTCGCTCATAGTCTGCGCTACCCCCTGCCTTTCAATTACGGCAACAAGACCATTGGCGAAGCTTTCTTCTTTTTGCCCAAGGCCACTCCCTATCTTATTATCGGCAATGCTTTCCGCTCGCCGATGCCGTTGCATCGTATGCGGCCCTGTGAACCGAAAATCAGTTTAGTAAACTACCGCCGGGAATCAAAGTTTTTCGCTCTCCCGGCTATTCCGTCGCTGGGTTGTCTAAAAGTAAACCTAGCCGAACTTTTCCCGGGCATCTACGAGTATTTCGATGGTCGTCCGGGGTTGATTCGACTACAGGGCGCGAACGTCATGCGCAAACCATTTTTTTACCAGTCGGACGGAGCTTTTATTGCTTCGGATCATCTATGAACCAAGAAGTTCAACCGTTGGAAGAATGGCGCAATTTATTGCGGGTTGAAGGTCATCGGACGGTGCAGGCCTCTTATGGCCAGGCCGTCGTTGGCAGTCAAACCACCTGGTTTGATTATGTTAACGATTCAACTTTTCCCGAACTCACCGCCGCCTTTATTTTGACCGCGGAAGGAAAAGCTATTGACGGGGTCTCGCCCAAACATTTCCGCCTGAATCCGGGCGAGGCCTTGCACATTGACTTAGAGCAGTGGCTAAAGGAAGTTGGGTTATCTCATTTTGTTGGCGGCCTTTTTTTAGTCCAAAGATTTGAACCGCCGCATCATAATGAAAAGAAGCTCATCCGCGATATTATGAATAGTTGGCATGCCGGCAGTCATCATGCCCAGTTTGGCAACGAGTGCGATGACCAATTCAACATCAAAAGCCGAATAGGCAAATATAGTTTCTTTATGTTTTGCCCCGCGGCGCTGTCTACCGACGAAATGAAAACTTTGGCGGTGGTTTTCAATCACTCTCAAGATTTTGATTATAACGACACCGTTGCAATAACCCCGCGTCTCAATGATAGCTCGGGCAACTCTTGGGTTGGCGAACCTATAGCTATAAAACCTTTCGGTTTTGCCGCCATAGATGTCGAGCGGCACTTTTCCCAATTTCCTTTTAAGAAGAATCAATATTATTCGCTAAGCGCGAGCCACGTCGGACACCGCGCCATTGCCATGTTTTTCCACGTGCTCCGCGATTCCGGCGCGATTATCACCTCCCGCCACACTCAACCCGCCGCCTGTATTTTCCGTCCGACCGAGGAAGATTATTTCTTTAATATTATGCGTGAGTTCAAGGGGTGGTTGCCCCGCGGCGCAGTTCGTTTTGGCAAGCGCCTGATGGGCCGGCCGGCATAGGCGGCAAAGGCGCGCGATTTTTTTCGCTAACAGCGGTAATAACTTTTGATTACGGCGAGAATAATATGACCCCGGCGCCAATGGCTTTGAAAATTAAGGGTTACTTTTCAGAAGATTACAAGATTTGCGAATTAGATCCGACAGTTGCGACCGTGGTTGAACCTTTTTGTCCCGGCGACCGCTCCCCTTTAA
>CAYJCQ010000081.1:0-3841 GCA_964368725.1 uncultured Candidatus Saccharibacteria bacterium | reverse complement strand
GCGAGCGAACACTCTCATCTTCAAAAAATGAGTTCGTATCTAGTTTCTTGGCTCCGGCGCCAGGGATCGAACCTGGGACCATCTCCTTACACTGATCCTACTATTACTAATAGGGGTGGACTATATCTTCCCCGTGCCGAGCACATAAGTTTTATGTGCTCGGTGTAGGGGTTTCGGTATCTAGTCTCTACGGAGCTCCCTTCGGGGCTCGCCCTGAGCCGCGTCGAAAGGTTCCCACGGTATCACCCCGAGTTTACCCAAGGGTTTCACCGTTATCCCGAAAAGTTTCAATCCGCCTTTCGGCGAAAAGCTGCCTAATGTTAACCCTTCAATGCGATTCAGGATCAACTTCGTTGACAGGGAGCCGCTCTACCGCTGAGCTACGCCGGAATATTAATATTCTAAGGCATTCCAGAAAACCCGCAAGCAAGTTTTAGTATACCTAACACCAGGTGTTAATCCATGCTATAATTAATGCATGATTAAAACGTGTAAGAAACACGGGGCAGTAAGTCATTTCAAAAGGCCAGATGGCGCCTATCGTTGCGGTAAATGCGCTTCAAGTTGGGTAGTTGATAGTAGGCGTAATAAGAAAACGAAGCTGATTAAGCTTTTCGGAGGTAAATGCAAACTTTGCGGTTATAAGAAATACAATGGCTCTTTAGATTTTCACCATCTGGATCCTAGAACAAAATCTTTTTCTTTCAGCGTTAAAGGTTTATGTTATTCATGGGATTCTATTTTGGAAGAGGCGAAGAAATGTGTAATTCTCTGCAAGAATTGTCATATGGAAGTCGAATCAGAAATTTCAAAAATTTAATTTATCTAGCTGAGAAAGTAATTCTTGGCGCCGGAACATTGATTGAGTCGTAAATGAGCTAGGCGGATGACGCATTTAGAAAAACAAAAAATAGCACTAAGGAGTTATACCAATGATTAAAAAAGAATCGGTGCACAGAGCGCCAGCGGATTTACGAAAAGTCCTTACTTTTGCTCCAGCGGCGCGAGCGGCGTGGGAGGATATTACGCCGCTCGCGCGCAATGAATGGATATGTTGGATTGTTTCCGCCAAGAAACCGGAGACGAGGAGTCACCGGACAGAGAGGACGCGCACGGAGCTTATAGCCGGAGAGCGTCGGCCTTGTTGTTGGGTCGGTTGCCCTCATCGTTGAAATAAGCACACTGAATTTCACTTTCGGATGATATCTGGCAATATGGGAATGTTATATTACAACTTTGATTAAAAACTACTCGTAATAAACAGACTCCGAACAACATACTTACAAACTCCAGTTTGTAAGTATGTTGTGTATGATATTAGATATGAGTATGGGAAAGATTAAAACCTCAAAGCAGATGGAGCGGCATCTTAAGGGAACGGCGAACCATTACCGCATCGAGATATTGCTCTTGATCGCGGAGCGCGAGCCAATAACTCTTGAGGAGATTATTGAAACAATCGGCGCGAATGGAAGGACATTAGGCGAGCACACGAGACGCTTGTATCACGCTGGACTTGTGAACAAGAAATATCGGGGCAAATTTGTGGAGCATAGGCTTTCGCCGTACGGAAAGACGTTTGTTCATTTTCTCAAATCATTCCAACGCACCCAATAACATACTTACAAACTGGAGTTTGTAAGTATGTTTATACTGGACGCATCTCGTTCATATCACCCATCGGCGTTACGCTCATGCGCAGGCGCAGGGGCGAGAAGGTAACGATTCAGGCCCCGAACGGCCTTCTGGAATACCGGATACTTGAAATAAAATAAAGGACGCGCGGCCCAAAAACAAAATCAGCCCCTCGATTTATCTCGGGACTGATCTTGTTTTTGCTTTTAGAAGTTACCTTCCAAAATTGCTGCGTCCGCCGCCGAACTGATCTCTGCTTTTCTGGTGGCAGTCGCGGCACTTGAGCTGGCCGAGCCGGCTTTCATCGGGCTGGAAAGGGAGCTGGGTAATTTCTTTACCGCACTCGGAACACTTCCAGTTTCCGCTGAACATTTGGCGCGGACCACTATTGAATGGTGCCATTGATATTGTTGTTTGATACGATGACCTTTCTCATCCAGATATACAATGGCACATACTTTTAAAGATACATACCCTTTGCTTCAGGATATATCAATACTAGCACATCTCCCCTCTGGTGTCAATTACTTTTCCGGCTTCATAAAATCTGCGCTTTTTGCCATCTTGCATAAACTTCATGATAATCTCTATACATGCTTGTTGATAATATTGCGATTACGGTAAAAGCGGGGAGCGGCGGCAGGGGCGCGGTCGCGTTCAGCCACATCATGATGGCGCTTGGGCCGACCGGAGGGAGCGGCGGCAGGGGCGGAAACGTCTATCTTGAAGTTGTTTCGGATCTCGGCGCGCTCCGACACTTCCGTTCAAAGAAAAATTTTACAGCCGAAGACGGACGGGACGGGCGGTCTTCCTTCCGGGACGGGCGCGACGGAGAGGATCTCGCGCTCCGCGTGCCTCGCGGAACTGTTGTGCATAAAGAGGGATCGCCTGACCGCGAGCTTACGAGAATTGGCGAACGGGTCCTCGCGGCCCGCGGCGGAGGCGGCGGCAAGGGGAATTTCCAGTACAAATCAGCGACAAACATTTCCCCCAAGGAGTTTCAGCCGGGGCTTCCGGGCGAGGAATGCGTCCTGCGCCTTGAGTTGAAGCTTATCGCAGACATTGGTTTGATCGGTCTTCCGAACGCGGGAAAGTCGAGTTTTTTGAACGAAGTTACGAACGCGAAGAGCCGCGTCGGGAATTACGCCTTTACCACGCTCGAGCCGCACCTCGGTGCGTATTATGGCCTCATTCTCGCCGATCTGCCGGGGCTTATCGAAGGCGCCTCATCTGGCAAGGGCTTGGGAGTGAAGTTTCTCCGCCACATTGAACGGACCCGCATCCTTTTCCATTTCATTGATTCTAATACCGAGCATCCGGTCAAGGATTATGAAGTCGTCCGCCGCGAACTGGGCGCGTACAACCGCGCTCTCTTGGAAAAGCCGGAATATATATTCTTTACAAAAAGCGACACAGTGGAGAATGACCGCCTTCTTGAAATTCAGAAAATGCTTCAATCACACATAAAGGAAAAAGAAATAATGCCGATTTCTATTCACAACTCCTCGCAGATGGATGCCGTGAAAAAACTGTTAAACCGGATCGCCTGATGATTCTCGGAGGGAAAGATCAGTGTGGTACCATTTGAGATGACGGAACGATAACCCGTGTAGACGCTCATGCCGCATAAAATCTATAAAATCCGCGCCGCTGTCTGGCTATATCCCGGCACCATTCAACGCGGTTCAGGACAAGTGGCTCCCTGGCATTTTGTGACAGTGCCGAAGAAAGAATCGGCGGAAATCAAGTCAAAATTCGGGAAATCGGCAAAGGCCTGGGGTTCAATTCCGGTGCAGGTTACCGCAGGCAAAACTAGCTGGAAGACATCAATTTTCCCCGAGCGAAAATCCGGCGCTTACCTGCTTCCGCTCAAATCTGAAGTCAGAAAAAAAGAAGGCATCAGAAACGGGAATAAGATCGCCTTATTTGTGAAAATCGGTATATAGGCAGGTTGATCGAATCCATGTTTTATTTTGTTTACGGTTCAAATATGAATCATAAACAAATGAAAAAGCGAGCTCCCGGAGCGAAATTTTTAGGCCGCGCCGCGATTGATAATTACAAATTTGTCTATGACGGCTGGGATGCGGAATTGGGAGGCGCGGTAGGCAATATTATTCCTCAAAAAGGGAGCAGGGTTTTGGGTGGACTATATTAAATAAGATCGGAAGAGCGTCGTGTAGGGAAAGAGTGTAGATCTCGGTGG
>CAYJCQ010000080.1:0-3887 GCA_964368725.1 uncultured Candidatus Saccharibacteria bacterium | reverse complement strand
AGCCTCCTGCCGCATTAATCTCTTCAACCGCGACCTGTATCGCCCGAAGTTCAGACTCTCCGTATGAGGCGGCATCTCCCGTTAATGGTTGAAGCACGCCGAGTTTAATGATTTCAACTCCGCGTTCGCCTGTTCCGGTAATGGCGAGTATGCCGACAACGACCACGACCGCGACAATCGCCCAAGTTAAAATTTTACCCATTGAAATTATCTAGAAAAATTATATAACTCCGGTTCTCCGACCCTTGAAAACCTTTTATCCCATTATAGACCATTTAAAAAACGAAATCCAC
Source organism: uncultured Candidatus Saccharibacteria bacterium (assembly GCA_964368725.1). Lineage (GTDB taxonomy): Bacteria > Patescibacteriota > Minisyncoccia > UBA6257 > 1-14-0-10-40-38 > CAYJCQ01. The sequence continues at coordinate 3,594 of CAYJCQ010000080.1, read as the reverse complement.
CCTGAGTAGCATCGAAAGGTGGATTTCAAAACGAAACTTATTTAGCCGTTACCTGGCGTTGACCGATTGCGCGATTGACTTAAAGAGATCGTAGGCCTCTTTTAAATTCACGCGTATGGACTCAAAATAGCCCTTGATTTCTTGGAGCTTTGCTTCGCTCATATCTCCTGCGTTCAAAAGCTCATCAATCTTTCTGACTTTTGCGTCCGCATCGCCAATCTTAGTCCTGGCATCATTCAGCTTCGCCGTAAGATCGCTCAAGTTAGCCGGCTGGAGTTCATTCAATTTCTTCTCAATCGCGTTCGCGCGGTCAGTCGCTTTCTTTACCAGCGTCCGCGACTTGTCTAGATGGCAACGGATAAAAGCGCCGCGATACTTATGCTCATTGGTGCGGTCATCGCGGAGCTTTTTGATTTCCGCGACTATCCCCTCGATGTTTTCGCCGCTCTTAATCCTGGCCTTAAGTTCATCTATCTTCGCCTTACGCAGATCGTTTACTCTACGGATTTCATCCGCGTTAACTTTTCCGCAAGCAAGACGGTCGCGGCCTTCACGCTCCTTGCGCGCCTTAAGATGAACCTCAAGGACGCGGAGCAGGCCCTTTACGTGCTCGCCTCTGTTGCCGCGGTTTTTGCGCGCGTTTGAGATTTCTGTTTCAAGCTCGGCATTGCCGGAGGTCTGCGCGGAAACCGCGACCGGACGCGCCACCGCCGAAACCAATCCAAGCGCCACAATCGCGTTGGCAACTAATATCTTTTTAATCATGGTCGTTGTTTTTATTCTTTATTACAGATCGGAAAGCGCCGAATTGACGTTCCCCTCCGAAGAAAAGAAATTGTCAAAATCAGAACCGAATCCGACCCCGCTCGCTTCGTTCTGAATCGTCGCAAATCCAAAAGGATCCTGCGCTCCAGGCGCTCCGCCGGCAACTGGCGTAGCCGCGACGGCTCCAGAAGAATCTCCGCTTAAAGCGGCCAATTCCTCCGAAACGCTTGCGTCCAACATAAGATCATCGTCCAAATCGCCGTCCACCACGAAACCCTCAAGCGCGGCTGCCTCGTCATCTATTGCGCGCATGCTCAAACCGGAAGCTCCTGTGCCGCCTAATCGCGTCACAACAAAAACGATAATCACGGCCGCAACGACCCCGATGGGAACCCATGTTTTCCAACTCATAAACGTATTTGTAAATTCGCTTAATATTCCTTCGCGAGTAGAGGTTCGACCTTTAGCAATCCTCTCATAGCTATAACCAAAACTCTGACGTTTTGTGACGTCATCAACTATTTTAGATAAAAGCGCGCGGGACGGCAATACCTCGTTCTTTAAAGCCGTAAGCCGCTCCGCCGCCTCTTTTTCCTGTTTTTCCTCAAAATTTTCCATATTCAAATTTTTAAATATTTTCTAAGCTCTCTTAGACCGCGCGACTGGAGCTGACGGATGGCATCCTCGCTCTTGCCCAAAAGCTCGGCGATTTCTTTATTGGAAAGTTCGGAAATAAATCTCATGGTAATCACTTCCTGCTGTTCTTCGGTTAAATTCTTAAGCGCCTGCCGTAGCATATTACCGGTCTCGCTCCGTTCCGCCGCTTCGCGCGGATCGCCGCTAGTAGCCGGAAAAGTGTCGCCTTGAACTTCCCGCAGCGCGTCCAGTGATTCCTCTTTCTTCTTGCGCCAATAATTGATTACCGTATTGCGCGCCGCAGTGAAGAAATACGCGAGCGGCGCCCGGCCCCTTTCTTCAAAGCCGCCTACGTTTTCAAAGGCCTTCACAAAAACCGCCTGGGTCAAATCCTCCGCCTCCTGCCTATTTTTCACCCTGAAGTAAATGTACCGGTAAACAGGCACGAAATACAGGTCATAGAGCAGGCCAAACGCCTCTTCACTACCTTCTTTGGCCAAACGCATCAACTGGCGCGGGTTTTTTTCAAAATTCTGGGCGTTCATAGTAAATAACACCGAAAACGGCAAAATGTGATGAATATTCCTTATTATAACAGATTTAAGGACTTATCTTGCAAAATATGTAACAAGCACAAAAAGCGCGATTGCGGTTATCGCAAAAAAAATTCCGAGCGTGGAAGCGAGTAAGGATAACACTTCTTTCTTTTTGCCGTCCAGGTACCTCGGGTTTTTGGACATATATTATAAAACACCAATCCTTGTTACTTGTTTTCAGATAAAAAAATGGGCCTGCGGACATCGTATCCGCTCGGCCCGGGATTACGGGAAGAACCGTTGCTAGGTTGTGGCCGCTGCCGGCTCTGCCGGAACGGCTGCGGGACCGGGAACGACCTCTGCGGCCAAAAGCTTCTTCGCCTCTCGATAGAAAGGCGTAAAGCCCTCGACGACATTGATCAAGCCGTAGGTCTTGAGGAGTCCGAAAACCTCCTTGAAAACCTCCCGCTTCTCGTCAATTCTCGGATCGCCGTGCTCCAATTATTGAGACACTAAGGGAATTCCCCATCGCAAAGCAGCTTCCTCGTCACTTTCCCGACCACGGTACTCGCTCCTATTTACTGCGGAATCACGCCAAACGGGCTTCCGGCCGCACTGCGCCCGGGCTTCCGGCCCGAACACAGACGTTTATGCGCGCTACCTAGGCAGTATTTCAAAGTAGCTGATTTATATTATATGCGGAATTGACCAAAAAACGCAAACCAAAAATACAACCCCAAAATGCGACCTCATAGTAAACCTTGTTCGCGATCGCGAAATGGTTTACTATCTATAGCATAAGCATAAAAACATGGGAGCGGGAAAAATTCTTAAAATTCTGGAAACGCTCCGGAAATCAGCTCTGACAACGGCCGAAATTATTGAAATTTTTTTCGTAGACCGCGGAACTCACTAAAGGCGCCTGCGCGGCCTGGAATTCCCCCGCCGTAAAGAACGCATTGATTGGAATTACGAATATGAAGCGAGGAAAGACGCAGAGGCGGAACGTCACCGATTCTACGCCCTGCTCACAAAACTACGAAGGCAAAGATTCATTCAAAGAGCGGGAAATAAAAGATTCACAAAGTGGAATATAACCGCGATAGGATTAAAGCATGTTGAGGAACTGCGGGACGCCATACGGCGCGCGCTCCCTTCCAAAAAAGGATATGCGCTTAAATCTGCGAACGAGTGGAAAATTATAATTTTTGATATTCCCGAGCGCGAGAAAAATAAGCGCGATTGGCTGCGTTCAGTGCTTAAACACCTTGGCCTAAAACAGCTTCAGAAAAGCGTCTGGATAGGAAAAGTTACTATCCCCGAGAATTTCCTGAAGGACTTGAATAATTTCCGCATGCTGAACTATGTAGAAATTTTTGCCATTACCAAAAGCGGCAGTATCCGACAAATGGAATAGGGAAAAGCCACTCAATTATTTCTACCCCCTTCCTCTATTTTTACCCCTCCCTCCTACCAGCCGCCATCCCTCTAAAGTAAACTACTTCGCGATCGCGAAGTAGTTTACTTTGTGCTTTTAAATTGGCTTTAGTTTTTGAAACTACATTTTTACTTAAATGCTCAAAACAAAAAATGCTATTCCTAAAGAACGCCTATGAATACTTCCTTAAATTTCTTCGCGATAGATCGGAAGAGCGTC
>CAYJCQ010000079.1:0-3918 GCA_964368725.1 uncultured Candidatus Saccharibacteria bacterium | reverse complement strand
CCCGACTTTTGGGCGGAGAGTGCCGCTTTTGCCCTGAGTTTATCGACGGGCACGACCCCGAGAGCAATCGAGGGGCTAGATAAATTGCCGTCGAATACAGAATCCGGCTTATGAATTGCCGACTAGAAAGCCGCCTTTACGGGCGGCTTTCTTTTAATTAATTTATTTACAAAAGATGCTCCTGGCTCCTTTCAATTTTTCCATCAAGCGCTTGGTTTACCATTCTGTCAGCGGCGCGGTTCTCTTCTCTGGGAATATGCCGGAATTCCACTGATTTAAAATCCTGCTTTAAATTCCAGAGTTCTATAAAAAGTTTTTGCAGTTCCGGCTCCAGGATTTTGTATTTTCCGTTCATCTGGCGCATCACAAGCTCCGAATCCATATTTACCTCCAAGTCGGTTTTTTTTGCCGCGGCTTTGCCGAGAAGTTGTTTTGCCTTGTGGAGCGAGGCAATGACCGCCTTGTATTCGGCGACATTATTAGTTGTATTGCCTATAGCCGCTCCGTATTTGCGTCCGCCGACAACATAGCCGATTGCCGCGGGCCCGGGATTGCCGCGAGCGCCTCCGTCGGTAAAAATAACCAGGTGATCCGGCTTTTCACCGAATAATGACGAAGAAATAATGGACTTTCTGGGCATTAGGTTAAGTATACCAGGTAGTAGAAATTCGACTAATTGTTTTGACGCTGTTTTGACTCATGCTTAATCATTGATTATTTAACCAAATAGAGTTTTGTGAAAAATCCTTTCTCCGACCGCGGTCGGAGCTGCCGAATTTTCACTACCTGATATAGCGCCAGGGTAATTTTTTGGAAGCGCTCATGGTGAAGCCCGATGACGCCTTATGCCCGCCGCCGCCGAAGCGTTTGGCTATTTTTGATACATCAACAACGCCATTAGAACGCAAGCTGACCTTAATGATTTTCGCGTATCTCTGCCAAATGACGGCAACCGGATATTTTTTTTTAACAAGAGCCGCTCCGACATAAGATTTTAGGCTATCGGATGCCGCGCAGTTCACAACAGCAACTCTTTTCCCGGTAAAAACCGCGTCTTCCGCCTTGTCTACAAGTTCACGGATAAGGCGGCTCTGATACTCAAGCATCGCCGCGCCTCTAATTGCGAATCCTTTCCTGCCTTTGACGGTTTCTAGCGTTTTCATTACCAGATCCCATTTTTTGAAGTCAAAAGGCGTTCCCGAAATTACCGCTGTAATTTCTTTCGCGCGCGGCAAAGTGAATTTCCACAAATCCAGATTTTCTATATAACGCAAGAGTTGCGGAACTTTCTTTTTGGGATTAAAAAATTTCCAGGCAAGCACCGCGCCGGAGTGGTCAAGAGCGTAGTAATACTGATGGGCTTTTTCTACCGCGCTCTTGGCGCTTATATGGTGGTCAATGGTTGTGACGCTGTTTTTGCTGATGAGATTTTCAAGGTCTTTGCCAAAATAGGTGATATCCAACTGATAGATGTCTTTGTCTTCAAGTCCTTTTGGCGGAGGGGTCTGGTGATAAATAGGGATATAATCGGCGCTTTTGCCGAAACATTTCCAGGCCGCGAAAGCAGCCCCGAAACCGTCGGGACAATCGGCATGATATAAAATTACTATTCGCTTCATGAATTTCTAATTAACCTAATTACTCTAATTGATCTAAAAAATAATCCAAATCCCAATACTCAATTTGATTTTTAATATTTCTGCATTTGGAATTTATTTAGGTTAATTAGGGCAATTAGAAATTAGATCAATTTTTGAGCGCCTCAATACCGGGCAATTTCTTCCCAGCAAGATACTCTATCATTGCTCCGCCCCCCGTAGAGAGAAAATCAATCCTTTTTTCAAGATGAAGTTCGCGGATTAACTGAGTTGTCTCTCCGCCGCCTACCACTGAAAACGCCCTGCTTTCCGCGATCGCGCGGGCGACCGCTTCAGAACCTTTCTTGAATCGTTTGTCCTCAAAATACCCCAACGGTCCGTTCCAAAAGACGACGCGCGCCTTGCTGATGATTCCCGCGAAGCGCGCGGCCGTAAGCGGGCCGATGTCAAGGATTCTATCCTTTTCAAGCATAAAATCAAAAGGAATTATTATGTTCTTTTTATGGAGAAGGTGCCTTGCTTTACGAACCATAGCTGGTTTGTAAAGCGATTGTCCGATATTTAATCCCTTGGCTTTCGCAAAAGTGTTCGCAATACCCCCGCCTAAAAGGATATACGATGCCTTATGTAGGAATCGTTCAATGACCGGCAGTTTGTCTTTGACTTTGGCGCCGCCCAAGATGGCGACAAGCGGCTGTTTTTTTGAACGGATTATTTCGTCTAAAGCCGTTATCTCTTTTTCAAGCAGAAGGCCGGCGTAAGACGGCAGATAGTCGGTTATCGCGCAAACCGAAGCGTTTTTTCTGTGCGAAACAGCAAAGGCTTCGTTTACGTAAATATCTCCGAGTGAAGCAAGCGCTTTGCCAAATTTTAAATCGTTCTCGGTTTCGCCTTTCAAAAAACGCAGGTTTTCAATCAGAAATATCGTTTCGCGAGACTGTTTGATTTGCTGCCGCAGTTTTGGAAAATCGAAATGCGGTAGAAAAACAACCTGTTTTTTGAGCCGCGCTTTAATGAAAGCGGCGTAAGGGCGCAAGCTGAATTTTTTTTCAGCGCCCTTGGGGCGTCCGCGGTGGCTTAAGATTACTACTTTGGCGCCCCGCGCAAGCAAGAAATTTATCGTCGGCAGTGACGCTTGCAACCGGTAGGCGTCACGCTTGTTTTCCACGTTGAAATCAACGCGCAGAAGAGCGGTTTTGCCGCGCAGTTGTTTTGAGGTTAAGTTGCGGAGGTAGCGCATATTAGTCGGGAATTTCTAATTTTTCATGGAGCGCGAGCGGCTTGAATTGAATGTCAACTTCTGCGAGTTTTTCTCCGATCCGTTTATACATGCCTGGAAGCGCAAAATCCTTATATTGTCCGTCATGAATAGGTACTGCGATTTTCGGTTTCATTTCCATTGCTTTTTCCAGCGCGTGCATTTGGACAAGCCACGGCGCTACAACCGGCAGAAATAAAACTTGTAACGGATTTAAAACCGAAAAATCGATAGAGTCGCCGGGATGCAGTAATCTGCCATTTATCAAAAAAGCCATATTATCCACCGGACCCTGCACAAGAGGCCCGCCGTGAGGCGCGCGTACCGCCCGGATATTAAATGGCCCTGTCTGTTTCGTTTCGCTTTCGGCTATAATTTTGCAGGTGATGCTGGCGGCTGAAAGCAATTCTGCAATTTTTGCGTGTGAGATGATTTCTGCTGATTTTATACTTAATAGTTTCCTAATCGCATCAATTGAAAAATGATCACCGTGCTCATGCGTAATGAGTAATGTATCTAATCCGCCGATATCTTCCGGCGTTATTCGCTTTTCAACGAAAGAATAATCGCCCGGATCAATAAGCAACTTTTGTCCTTTAGATTCAATTAGAACGCAGGAGTGGAGGAACTTTTTGATTGTCATACAAAATTAATCATAACATATAGGGATTTTTCGGAAATACATAGACATTGCATCCATAATAATTAATAATTTGCTCGGCTATTCTACTATTCGCGCGAATAGTAGAATAGCCGGCTTATGGGATAGAGCAGTATTAAAATTCCGCGGAGGGGAAAAGCGCGACCCCGCTTATGGTACGAATTTGACAAACAAGACAAAATTCATATAATATCAAGACGCATTTATATATGATTGATCCAATGACGATTTTAAAGCGTCCGGCGCTGCTCATATTGGTTTTGGCGGTTGCTCTAGCGGCCGGCGCTTTTCTGCGCGCGTTTGATGACGAAAACGCGATGCCCGAAGATCTGGTTTTGGCTTAGGTGCAGAAGATTATCGAAGAAGTCAATGTCACGTGCAAGTTCAACGCCTCCTATTCT
>CAYJCQ010000078.1:0-3970 GCA_964368725.1 uncultured Candidatus Saccharibacteria bacterium | reverse complement strand
ATACGGCGACCACCGAGACCTCCACTCTTTCCCTCCACGACGCTCTTCCGATCTACAATTGATTAAAATTGCGGTTGAAGCTGGCGCCGACGCGGTTAAATTCCAGAAAAGGACTAATGAAGATATTTTGACTAAGGCCGCTTTGGCCGCCCCATATATTAAACCAACGGCTTTAGGGCCAACTTATGGAGAACATCGGGCTAAGTTGGAGCTTTCGGAGACCGCTTGGGTGGAACTCTTGGCATTAGCCAAGGAAAAGGGGATTATGTTTTCCGCGAGCGCCTGGGATCCGAAGAGCGCCGATTTTCTGGAGCGCCTCGGTGTGCCATTTTATAAAATTCCTTCGGCCGACTTAACTAACATGCCGCTCTTGGAACACGTGGCCAAAAAAGGGAAGCCGGTTATCCTCTCGACCGGTATGTCAACCCTTGAGGAAATTGATGAAGCAGTAGCAGTCATTAAAAAACATAATGACCAGCTGATCCTTCTGCACTGCGTTTCTAATTATCCTTGCCGAGACGATGAAGTTAACCTGCGCGTTATGGATACGCTGCGTGATCGTTATGAAGTGCCGGTTGGATACTCAAGCCATGATAAAGGAGTAGCGATTCCGGCTGTTGCGGTCGCGCTTGGGGCGAACGTGATTGAAAAACATTTTACGATTGACCGGACCATGGTTGGTCCTGATCACGCCGCCTCGCTTGAACCCCAGGGCCTGGAGAAGATGATTAAGTACATCCGTCACTCGGAATCGGCGCTCGGCTCCGACGAGAAATTCATAAACGAAGCAGAAAAAGAAGTGAGGGTCCGTTTAGCAAAAAGCATCGTGGCAAAAAAGAATATCGCAAAAGGAACTTTGATAACCGCCGACATGCTTACGGTCAAGGGTCCGGGTAGCGGTTTGAAGCCGAAGTATATTGTTAAACTCTGCGGCAGGGTAGCGCCGGTTGATATAGGAGAAGACACTCTCGTTCCGCACGAAGCTTTGGGTTGGCCTACAAGCGTTTAATCTTGTATAAACTAGAATGGATAAAAGCATATCCGTTTTTGTGCCGGCCTATAACGAAGAGGAAAACATTCGCGATGTCGTTCTGGAAATAAACGGCTATTTGAAAAGCCGTTTTAAGGACTTTGAAATTCTAGTAATCAGCGAGGGCAGTAAGGATCGAACCAATGATATCGTAAGGGAGCTTCAGAGTATTATTCCGCAGCTGCGCCTTCTAGCGAAGTCGGAGAATTCTGGTTATGCGGGAGCTCTGCGTACCGGTTTTAAAAACTCAACCAAGGAGCTGATTTTTTACACCGACGGCGACAGGCAATTCAATATCGCGGAAATGGACCGTCTTTTACCGTTGATAGACAAATACGATATCGTTACCGGGTACAAGATAAAACGTCACGATCCTCTAATGAGAATCTGGATGTCAAAAATTTACAATTGGACCATGCGCCTGCTTTTCGGCTTGAAAGTGAGAGACGTCAACTGCGCTTTTAAGCTTTACCGCCGCGAGGTGATTGATAAGGTGGATTTTCTGCCGGGTTTAACTCAAGGCGTGATTAACGCGGAAGTTTATTTAACTGCTTTAAAAAACGGCTTTACGATCGGCGAGGCGCCTGTTCATCATTTCGATCGCGAGAAAGGCAAAACCGATGCTGAAATCGGTAAACGAGGTAAGATTATCGCATTTGTCCGGCCGCGCATCATCCTGGGCTTTATAAAGGACACTACTCAGGTTTGGAAGAAATTTCATTAATTCATATCAGATCTTCGGGCGAGCTAAAGGAGGGACGTTTTACTCCAATTACAGCGTAGACCTTATGATCTTTAACAAATTGGTTCATCATAGAGGTGAGATAATATTCTCCTGTTTCGTGTTTTTCCGGGACGCACTTGAAGATATCGGCGTTCACGACCATCAAGCCGCAAACCCCGATTTTTGATTTGGGGTTTTCTGGTTTTTCCGTTACCTCGGCTATCAAACCTTCTTTTGAAATAGTCGGGATGCCGCCGGCTTTAGGGTTGGCGGCTTCCCAGCACAGCCAGCTGAATTCATATTCAAGGCATTTCTCCACGTCCCCGCGGCTGATTATTTCGTCGGCATAAAAAACTAAAAACCTTTCTTTTGAAGAGAAATAGTTTTTTAGGAGGAGTACTGCGCCGCCGGTTCCATTAAGTTCCGTTTGAACGACATAGCGGATTCGCCGCCCCTTATAGGTATTTCCAAGGTATGCCTTTATTTTCTCGCCCTGGTAGCCGATAACTACAATTGCCTCGTTAACATTTTCAGGCAGTGAATCGAAAATTATATCCAAAAACGTTTTGCCGCCGACTTTCAAAAGCGGTTTAGGCAGTTCTTCGGTCAGATGGCGCATTCTTTTGCCTCGTCCGGCGGCTAAGATAACTGCTTTCATTGAAGTAAAAAATAACACAGTTACTTGAATAAAAAAAGCCTCTGCTATAGGATTAAAGCAATATGAAATTTTTGGTTACCGGCGGAGCCGGATTTATCGGTTCTAATTTGACCAAATTTCTGTGCGACAGGGGTCACGAAGTTATCGTGGTAGACGACCTGTCTTGGGGCTATCGCCGCCTGGTAGATCCGCGCGCTAAATTTATAAAAGGCCAGATTCAGGATCGCCGGTTGATGGAGAAAATTTTGCCGAAGACCGACGTAGTTTTCCATTTAGCCGCTCTTTCCACCATCAATCTTTCTCTGAAAAAGCCAGTTTTTTATTTTGAAAATAATGTGCTTAACGCCATACAGCTTTTAGAGGCAATGCGAAAAACCGGCGTAAACAGAATAGTCTATTCTTCCACGTCTTCGGTTTATGGAGAGCCAAAGCGTCTGCCTATTCGGGAAGACGACTCCAAAGAAGCAATCAGCCCCTATGGCGGCTCAAAATTCGCTTTTGAAAACGTCCTAAGCGCTTATTATCATTCTTTCGGTATAAACAGCGTTTCTCTCCGGTATTTCAATGTTTATGGGCCCAACGACGAGCAAAAAGATAATCCTCGGGCGGTTCCGACTTGGATTAAGCAAGCGCTCACCGGGGCTCCGCTTCGTGTTTTTTGGAGAGGCAAACAAGAAAAAGACTATATTTTTGTTGGCGATATTGTTCGGGCCAATTGGTTGGCCGCTCGGCATTGCCGGGGGAGAAGATATTATAACGTTGGCAGCGGGCGGAGCGTTATTATGAACGATATAATCAAAATGCTGGAGAAAATTTTCGGAAAGAAACTGCCGATTAATCATGCCGGGGAGCGCGCCGGCGACGCCCAGCGGGTGGTGGGGGATAATTCAAAGATTAAAAAAGAGCTTGGCTGGCGGCAGAGCGTTGGCCTGGAAGCCGGACTTAAAATAACCGTTGACGCCTATAGAAAACTTCTAAAAAAATGAGAGCTTTAGTAACCGGCGGCGCCGGCTTTGTCGGTTCTAATTTGGTCAGATTTTTGTGCAATAAGAAGTGGAACATAACCGCTTTGGACGATTTTTCTTCCAGCGGTAGAACTGAAATTGACTCTCGGGCCGTTCTGGTCCGAGGCAGTATTGGCAACCAAAAGCTTTTAGAAAAACTTTTGAAGGGAGTTGACGTAGTTTTCCACCTTGCCGCTACCGGCATCATTAAAATCTCTTTGGAGAATCCCGAATGGTATTTTCAGAACAATTTTATGAATGGCCTCAAAATTTTGGAAGCGATGCGCAAGCGCGGAGTTAAAAAAATTGTTTACTCCTCAACGGCGGCCGTTTACGGCGAACCAAAACGCGTTCCAATTATGGAAGACGACGTGAAGGAGCCCGTAAATCCCTATGGAGCTGCCAAGTTTGGATTTGAAAGCGCTTTGAGCGCGTACTACCATTCATTCGGCATTGAGAGTGTTTCACTCCGCTATTTCAACGTTTACGGTCCGGGCGATGAACAGCGGCCGGCCACTCGAGCCGTTCCTAATTGGATCAAAGCCGCCCTACGG
>CAYJCQ010000077.1:878-3997 GCA_964368725.1 uncultured Candidatus Saccharibacteria bacterium | reverse complement strand
GTGAATACGTTCTCGAGTCCTGTACTCACCGCCCGTCAAGTCAAGGAAGCCGGGAGTGGTGGAAGCCCCGCTAAGCGAGGTCACACCAAACTCGGTAACAAGGACTAAGTCGTCGGTGCAAACTGCACTTGTTGCGACCTTTCGCAGTAATGCGGAAGAAAAATCTGGCTATATGCTGGAATATCTGTGTATCTGATGCTACTTACGGTATAATTAAACTGTGAGTGATAATGCGGTCAGTGCAGAAAATCAGCAGGCAACCCTTTGGTTTACCCGGGGAAGATTCCCGAGAGAAGCCGAAGGAGAGTCCTCAGAGACTATACGCCAGACGCCTTTTACAAAGGCAGAAATCTTAGCTTATCTTCATGGCGCCATGCACGACGCGTCCCTTAATAAGGGAAAGCGGATTAGATTTGTGCAAGTATATGAGGAGCGGCTTAAGATGCTTCAGAAAATGTTGAAGCAGATCGGATACAATTCTTGGATTTACCGGGAAGGTAAGCATAGAAATCTCTATGCATTGGAAACATTGTGCAAAGAATTGGATTTCCGATTCAATCCACAAAGATTACAAGGAGAACAAGAAAGAGTGATGTATTTGCGAGGTTTCTTTGATGCCGAGGGAGGAGTCCCTCGCAATCAAGGCAGGTTTTATATCCAACTTGTTCAAAAGGATTTCGCCAAGATGGCGAGCATCAAAAATCTTCTTGTTAGCTTAGACATTGAAAGCGGCAAGATTCATAATCCGAGCAGAAAAGTTGACCCGGATTATTGGAGAATCTTTATTGTCACAAAGCATCATAGATTATTTGCTAATAAGATTGGGTCATGGCACCCAATCAAGGGCAAGATCCTTGCCCAAAGGATGAAGATATAGTCCATGCCGCATGGCGACATGCGGGTCAAACATGAACAAGGCACGGGTAGCGGAAGCTGCTCGTGGATCAATTAAAACTACGAACAAACATTTTGTGTTTGTACGACAATGATTAATGACTGATGACTATGACTTCGGTCATGGTTATCGTCATCGTCATGGTTGTCGAAAAGCGTTAGCCGTGGAGCTTCAAGTTACGGCTCGCTTATTCTCTTCTCATCGATGGAAGAGAATCGCGTAAGAATTGGGGCAACTATAAGGTTTCTTTACGAGTAGTCGCGAATAACGCAAATTAAAAGCAAAATAATGCCAATTTTGCGGTTTGTTTTGTTTCTTTTTACGTGTATAATTAATTTGGGCGTTTTGCATTATTTCGGCGCGCATTAGCATTATTAGCGATTACTCTATGGCCAAGATTTTATTAGTTGAAGACGACCCTTTCCTTTCCTCGCTCCTTAAAACCCGGCTGGAAAAGGAGAAATTTGAAGTAATTTTGGCGCACGACGGGCCCGAAGCCCTTGAGCTCATAAGGAAAACGGACGCGGACCTGATTCTTCTGGATATAATCCTTCCGGGGAAATCCGGCTTTGACGTGCTTGAGGAAATGCGCGCCGACCCCCAGCTTAAGGATAAGCAGGGGATTCCGGTAATAATCATTTCCAATCTGGGCCAGGAATCCGATGTTGAGCGCGGCAAGGAGCTTGGCGTGGTTGATTACTACGTAAAAGCGCGCGTTTCAATAGACGATTTAGTGGCAAAAGCGAGGACTTATATCAAGAAGTAAGAATATTTGTTCAGTCAGCTTATCCACAGCCCCCATTGCCAAACTCTTGTATAATAAAGGGGTAATCATCAACAAGCATTGATTGGTCGAGTTAACTTACTAATTAAAAAAATAATATGAGAAAAGGTTTTACGCTTATTGAATTGCTTATCGTTATCGGCATTTTGGCTATTTTGGCGACAACCGTAGTATTGGTCCTAAACCCGGCGCAGATTTTGGCGGAATCAAGGGATACGCAGAGGATTTCCGATTTGGGGGCGGTAAATAACGCGATTGGTCTCTACCTCGCGACGGTTTCCAATCCGGTTTTCGGAAGCGGCACAGCAGAAACCTCAAGCTGTGGGACAACTGTGTGGAGGGCGAGCGGCGCGGGTGCTACAATTGCTAGTCTTGCGGATGTTAATAATCCATTTACTACCGGCAGCGGCGGTACAACGGTTACCTCAGTTCCGGCATCCGCATTTCGTAATATAGACGGCACCGGCTGGGTTTCCGCCGGAGTTGGTCAGACCCCGGCAGGATTTAACGGCATCAGCGGCGGTTCTCCACTCCCCAACCTCCCGACAGACCCAGCAGCTGGCAATGCTTCGTCCGTAGCTCCGCTGACAGTAGCAGGTCATTTTTACGCATTTCAGTGCGGAACCGGAGCAGAGGCATTAACATTTGAGATTAATGCCAATATGGAAAGCACGAAGTTCGGCGGCGGCTCATCGGATGTTGAGGGAACTGACGGGGGCAATGTGACTACTGTTTATGAGATAGGCAACAATCCCGGCCTAGATCTCTAATATCCGAAATTAGGTTAATACAAGAACAGCTCCCCGACGCGTTTGGGGCTGTTTTTGTTTTTACCCGACGCAGTTATCCACAGCAGTTTTTATAACTAACAGCATTTGGTGTATAATCAAAACATGCGTAAAGGATTCACCTTGATTGAGCTTCTAATCGTAATCGGCTATGCCTGCGATAACGACACTGCTGATAAGACATATGAGTTTAACGCCGATATGGAGAGCGCTAAATTTGCTAGCGGCGGATCAAGCGACGTGGAGTCAGACAGTAAGGATGGCGGAAACGTAGGCACGATTTACAAAAAAGGAAGTTTTCTTACGCTTTAGTTTAGCCACAGTCCTCTCACCTGCTTTGTGTTATAATTGAGCCGTGGCTGATTTGAATTCTATTGTTTTTTACGGGAGCTTAGGAATTTTGGTTTTGGCGGCCGCGGCGCAATTTTTTCCCCGAGCGCTTCTCACTGCCCGAGCGCGGCTTATATTCTGGCTCTCAGTCGTTCTTGTTCTTGGATATGCCTCTTTTACGGCGTATCTCCAATACCGCGCCTTTGAAAACGGCCCCCTTTCGTTTGTATTGGGCACGACCGAAGGCCTCAAATGGTTTGTCGGTTACGCGCGCCTGCATTTTTTGAACGAATATTTGGTTTCTTTGATCACCGCGATCGTA
>CAYJCQ010000077.1:0-868 GCA_964368725.1 uncultured Candidatus Saccharibacteria bacterium | reverse complement strand
GCTTGCTGTTTTTTGAGCTCGAGGTACTGTATATGGCGGGTTTTGGCATAATGCTCGTCGGCTACCCTGGTTTTCTTTTTTATATTCCTCTCGTGTTGATTCTTTCATTGTTGACTTCCGTTTTTTTTGTTAAGCGCGGCGAGCGATTACCTTTGTATTATTTTTGGATGCCAACCGCGATCGCGGTTCTTCTCGCAGTCCAATTTTGGGCGGAAAATCAGTCGTGGTGGACAAGCTTCAGATTCTAGTGCGATGCTAATATACTAATGCATGCTAATTATGCTAATCCTAAACATTGCGAATCATACTAATGAGGGAAAAACAATATGCAGATGTTATTGAAGAAAGGTTAATTAAATTAAATATTCCTTATAAAAGGGAATTCCGCATTGGAGAAAGCGGTAATGTGATCGATTTTTTAATTGATGGGAAAATAGTACTGGAGATAAAAGCTCGGTCTTTCATCGGGAAACCCGATTATTATCAATTACAACGTTACTTACAAAGCAGTGGCTTAAAATTGGGTTTACTGGTGAATTTTCGGAGCCGTTACTTGAAACCAATTCGTGTTATTCGTATTGAAACAGATACACGGGAGAAATTCGTATGATTAGTAGAGAGATATTATTTGTATAATTAGTATGCATTAGTATATTAGCATCGCGTTTTATGCTTCAGATTCCCGAAAAAAAACTTAAAGAACTTCTGCTCGCTGACGGCGTGGTTACCGTAGAGCAGTTTGACCGGTCGGTTTCGGCCGCCAAGCGCATGGGTGTGGGCATCGCCGAGATTCTGCTTGAGGAAAACCTGATTAACGAAAATTACTATGAGAATCTGCTCGCGAAATTCTACGGCATAGAGCGGGCGG
>CAYJCQ010000076.1:0-4035 GCA_964368725.1 uncultured Candidatus Saccharibacteria bacterium | reverse complement strand
ATTATTTATGGCACGGCAAACCGCCGAATAAAGAGGAGTCGGAACGGGCGCTGGTCGAGCTCCGCGTTCACGGCGCGCTGCTTAAACAGGAACATATAAAAAAACATGGTTAAGAGTTCTCCTAGGGATGTTTTTCTTCATCTGCTCACGGTAGTAGCGCTTTACTTTTGCGCGTTTAATTTTGTCACTCTTGTTTTCAAACTTGTTGAAACGGCTTTTCCCGATCCGCTTAACCAATATTACGATTTCGGAAGCGCGGTCAGGTGGTCTATCGCAGCGCTCGTGATTATTTTCCCCGTTTATCTGTGGGTTTCAAGATTTCTGTATCGCGATACAGCGGCAAATCCCGAGAAAGCCGAGCTTAAAATAAGGAAATGGTTGCTGTACTTCACCCTCTTCGTCGCCGCCGTTTTGATAATCGGCGATCTAGTCGCCCTGATTTTTAATTTCCTTGAAGGAGAGCTGACCGTGCGTTTCTTGCTTAAAATTTTGACGATTCTGGCAGTCGCGGTTTCGGTCTTCGGATTCTATTTTTATGAATTGAAAAGAAAACCGGCGGCTTTTTCTCCGCGCGCCAAACTTTTCGTCTGGGTTGTCATCGCCATGGTCATCGTCATGGTCATCGCTGGTTTCTTCATTGCCGGTTCGCCTTTTAAACAGAGGCAGATTAGGTTTGACCGCGAGCGCGTGAGCCACCTCCAGGGAATACAGTGGCAGATCGTGAATTTTTGGCAGCAGAAAGAGCGCCTGCCCGCCGCGCTGGATGAATTGCGCGATCCGATTTCCGGCTACAATCCTCCTGTTGATCCCGAGACGGGCGCGCCCTACGAATACCGTTCCGGCGGCGAACTTTCTTTTGAACTCTGCGCCGTGTTTAATCTCGCGGGCGAAGAGAATTTTGACGGCCTCCGGCCAGCCGAGCCAGCTTTTGACCCGTTAGGCAAACCGATAGCCCAAGGGACATGGGCGCATGGAGCCGGACGCGAGTGTTTCGCGCGCGCCATTGATCCGGAGATTTATAAAATCAAAGGTCGTGATTAAAAAACATTCATCAACATTCATCATTAAGTGTTTAGGAATCTGAAGTATATGAAAGATCACATATGCGGCATGCATTGTTCATGCTGGTACTTTTTAGGCGCGTTGCTTTGGTTCGGTTCCATCTTTGCCTTGGTATGCGCGTGGGTCGCGGGAGAGGAGGGTCAGACGTTTGGAGTTTTCGCTAGTACATGGTACGCGAACGCCTTGATTTTCGGCGTGCTCGCCATCCCCATGAAGCTTAAGAGGCACGCGGCAGATTGCGAATGCGCTACGTGCCAGAAATAATTTAATCTGCGACTTTAGACCAAAACCTATAAACCTTTTTGGTTTGTAGTTTTCAATTCATAGGTTTTAGTTTTTATGCTGAATTCAGACGCCAAACTTAATCCAAAAATTTTTGATCCGGATACGCTACAGCTTCCGATCCGCAACGGTTACGGAGAGGGGTTGGTTATTGCCGGAGAAGCCGATAAAAACGTGGTTGTGCTTTGCGCCGATCTTATGGAGTCCACCCGTTCGGAAGCGTTCGCGAAGAAATTCCCGGAGAGATTTTTTGAAATAGGCGTGGCTGAACAAAACCTTATAACCGTGGCCGCCGGCTTGGGCGTGTCGGGGAAAATTCCTTTTATATCTTCTTACGCTACTTTTTCTCCGGGCAGGAATTGGGAGCAGATACGGACGACAGCCGCCTATAATAATTCAAACGTGAAAATCGCCGGCGCCCACGCCGGTATCTCCGTGGGTCCAGACGGCGCCACGCATCAGGCGGTTGAGGACTTGGCGACCATGCGGGTCATCGCGAATATGAAAGTATTCGCGCCGTGTGATGCTATTGAAGCGAAAAAAGTTACGGTGGCGGCCGCTAAGCTCTGGGGGCCGGTTTATATGCGTTTCGCCCGGGAGAAAACGCCCGTGATCACAACCGAAGAAACGCCTTTTATTCCGGGCAAAGCCCTGATTCTTTGGGAGTCAAAGAAGCCGCAAGCGGCGATTATCGGCTGCGGGCCGCTTTTATATCAATCGTTGGTTGCCGCTAAAGAACTTGACGAGAATGGTATCGGCACAATAGTGCTTGATAGCCATACGATTAAACCATTGGATGATCAAAAAGTAGTTGAGGTAGCGAAAAAATGCGGGGCGGTAGTAACCGTGGAAGAGCATCAGGTAAAAGGGGGTTTGGGCGGCGCGGTTGCCGAGGCGCTCGCCAAGTACCATCCCGTTCCAATGGAATTTATCGGACTACAGGATACATTTGGAGAATCGGGTTTACCCACCCAACTTTTAGAAAAATACGGAATGGATGAGAAAGCGATCAAGAACGCAGTTAAAAAAGTTTTACGGAGAAAATAATTTTTTAATTTTATACCTCCATTTTTTACCTCGTACATCACCGCCATTCATGTTAGAGATGTGCGGGGTTTGATATTGACGTTGCTTTTTTGCTTTGTTACTCTTCTATTTCTGTTCTTTGAAAATAGGCTTCTGCCATTCGGGGGCTGAAGCCTGTCATTCATGGAATCCCGAAGAGGGTTTTGCGATGCAATGCAGAAAGACAGCGATCGCGGCATGCGCGGCGTTCGTTTTGAGTGCCGCTTCTTTCGCTCAGACCCAGAAGTGGGTGACGACCTACGAAGGTCCGGCGCCGGGCCAGGACGCCGATGAGGGGCGCGCCGTCGAGTACGTGGACGGAAGCGTCTACACTGCCGGCTACGGCGGCAATGCTTCGGGCGTTCGGTCCATGACCGCGCTTTCATTCACACAGGAGGGAACGACCCGCTGGACATTTGTCCTCGCCGGTTCCAATTTCTCCGAAGCGTATGATGTTGCGGTGGGCGGAGGAAACGCCTACCTCGCCGGGTTCACGACCGGATCCGCGACGGGCAAGGATTTTTCTGTCGCGACGGTGGATGCCGCGACAGGAACGCTCGTTTCTCTGTTTTCCTATAACTCCGGGAGCGCCGATGAGGCGGTTGCCGTCGCTTTCGGCGAAGACGGCGACGTCTACGCGTGCGGCCAGACCACCCAAGGCAGCATGAACCAGTGGACCGTGATGCGTCTGCACGTTGACGTTCCGACCGGACAGACGACGCAGGTGTGGAGCGCGCCCTACATCATGTCGGGCATCTTCGGCAGCTATGCGTATGACATCGTCTACGGCGGCGACAACAAGATCTATACCTGCGGTCAGAATCCCAACTCGGAGTTCACCGTCGTGTGTCTCAACAAGGACACGGGCAGCGAGATTTGGCGGTATGAGAACCCGACCTTCTTTGGAGCGGCATACTCCGTAATCTTCGGTGGCGACGGAAAGGTGTACGCTTGCGGTCACACCCAGATCGGGGTCTTCACCGTGGTGAAGCTTGATCCGCCATCCGGTAACCAGATTTGGCTTTTCGCCGAACAGTATGGCCTTGCAAGAACTCTCGTCTACGGCAACGACACGAACATCTACGTTGCCGGCTACGACACTCAAACCAGTTCCGGTTCGACCGATCTGGCCGTTATGAAGATCGATCGCCTTTCCGGGACCAAGGTCTGGGATCGATACGTGGACGGTAGCTCGCAAATCACGGACGAAGCGTTCTCAATCGCGTACGGACGCGACGGCGGAGTGTATGCGGCCGGCTACTTTCAAAACCCGGCGATTCTGGGCGGCAATCCCCAGCGGGATTTCGTGGTTGTCGCCTACTGGAACGACGGGACTCCGAAATGGTCGTCTCCGTATAAGTATGGCGATCTCAATAACAGCGATACGGCGAATGGCATTGTTCGCGGCCAATTCGGCAACGTCTACGCGGTTGGCGTGAGTTTCCAGCCCGGCAATGCCAGCGACTTTACGGTAGTGAATCTGGGGACAGAGTAGTTCTTTTTTTAGAATAGCAAATCGCAATCGAGCCCGTGGGACTGGAAATCTCCACGGGCTTTTTTAACGCGCCAATCGCATTAGATAATAAATAAGTGTTACCGTAGTTTCGGCCGCACGGCGAGGAGTTT
>CAYJCQ010000075.1:0-4052 GCA_964368725.1 uncultured Candidatus Saccharibacteria bacterium | reverse complement strand
GTGCCAATCGTACAATTCCTTCAGAACCCGGTTCCACTGGATTCGCATTAAGTCCGCAACTGGAAAAATAAATCAAATTATGAATATCCACAAAATTTTGAAATCAGCTCCGAAAATCGGTGTTTTCGGTTCTGACGGCGATCACGCAACTGTTAAAGTGAAACGTATTGCTTGCGAGGTCGGCAGATTGCTTGCGGAGCGCGGCGCGATAGTCATTACCGGAGGCGGAGACGGCATAATGATCGAGGCATCACGGGGAGCAAGCGAATCGGGCGGAGTAGTAATCGCGATTTCACCGTGGGAGTATCCGGTAAAAGCCGAGGCAAACGGCCACTCGACAATTGTCATACCGACCGGCATCGGTTTCGCACGAAGTCAAATCCTCACGAACACAATTGACGGCGCTATTCTCGTGGGCGGCGGCATCGGCACTCTCCAGGAAGCGACTATGACTTACTGGCTAAGAAAACCGACGGTGGCAATAACATCCTCCGGCGGCATGGCAGAAAAAATAGCAGGAACCATGCTAGATGAACGGAAACTGCCGCCGATTCTTAAAGCCAAAGACGCGCAAGGTGCGGTGAAGCTCCTCTTTGAAAAAATTAAGAAAAGGTGAAAAAAACCGGCTTTATTCAGCGGCCGGTTTCCTCCTAAACGCCCGGAAGGCAAGGAATCCAAGAAAAGCGCCGACAATCACCGAGAAAACCCAGTGGGCCCCGAAGAAATCAGCGAAGTCGGAGAGTAATGCGAGCCCCAAACCGCGCTTTGCCGGAGAGGTGAAGCTCTCTTCATCGCTTACGGAAACTATATTGTCGGTTTTCGCGACCGCACGGAAATAATATTTCGTTTCCGGCTCCAAGCCGGCAAGCTTTACGGAATGTTCCGTAAAAAGCTCATCTTCTTCGAGATCCTCGGTAGCATTGGCGTAAGTGAAATCTTTTGTCTTCTCGGCCTCAGAAACAGTATCGTAAATTACTCTGCCGCGCGCGGGCTTATCGGTTTTCCAAGTTACGATCACATCCTCGCCGTCAAAAGCATAAGAAAGTTCGGATATGACAATCTTCGGCGCCGGTTTGGAAATCTGCGCAGAAGAAACCGGAGCGGGAGTATACGCGACAGCAGATCCGGACGTAACCGTGGGCGGCGTCGCGTCTTCCACTAAAACAGTGTATGTCTTTGTCGCTTCAAAATATCCATTGGATGCTCCGACCACAACCTGATAAGGCACGGCTGATCCTTGTGAAAAATTAGGAACCCAGGCAATAATGCCAAATTGAGGACTGATGGTCATGCCTTGAGGCGCGCCAATCAGACGGTAAATCGGGGCAATATTATTGGTATACGACGCCTGTGCTGTATATGTGTAAAGCTGACCTTCTTTGGCGGTCGTCGGCGGATTGAATGTCAAAAACACTGGCGGCCCCTGCGGAGGAATCGTACCAGGAACCGGCGGAATGCCGGATTGGGTAATCACGCCCGGAGAAGGATTGTTTACGCCTGTCACAACCACAAGCACGCCCATGTCGGCAGAATTCACTCCGTCATAGGCGCGGAAAGTTATCGTCCAGTTGCCGGTCTGGCCGGAGTGAGGTGCCCACGAGAACACGTGCTGTTTCTGGTCAAATGTTGAATTGGAAGGCGGATTTACAACGCTATAAGTTACGCCGTCCAAATCCGGATCATAAGCATATACCTTAAATTCAAGTTTACTGTTAACAAAGACCGCCTGATTAGGCACCTGCTGCCACTGGGGCGGATCATTGGCTTCTGCCTCGTAAATAAAGGAAAAAAAACCCAGTAAAATCAATGCCAAAACGAAAATCTGCCTGTGAAATTTTGTATTCATAATATATATACTAATCTATTTATACCATTTTGTCAAGCAAAATTTTAGGCACCGGCCTTTCAGTACTAATAACGCTTTCCTGTGGATAAATGTGAGTTCCAAGATGCCATCGCTTGAACCCCACAAAATGATATAATGATTAACATGAAAAATTCATCACCAATAGTCCAGACGATTAAAAAGGTCATGCCGGCGGTGGTTTCAATC
The DNA here is from genome assembly GCA_964368725.1 of uncultured Candidatus Saccharibacteria bacterium. Taxonomy (GTDB): domain Bacteria; phylum Patescibacteriota; class Minisyncoccia; order UBA6257; family 1-14-0-10-40-38; genus CAYJCQ01. Next base: position 1,999 of record CAYJCQ010000075.1, on the reverse strand, counting down.
GCGATCGCGAAGAAGCTGGACGCGCTTGAAAAAGAAATTCCTCCGGATCTTGTGCCTCTCCTGCCATTCAAGCACGGTCATCTTCAAATTCCGGACGAAATGATGGACACAAAAGGCATGGTTAAAATCGGAGGCGGCTCCGGATTCATAGTTGACCCTTCCGGCGTCGTGGTCACCAACAAGCACGTTGTCGCCGACAAAAACGCCGCCTACACCGTACTTACGGACAGCGGCGAAAATTTCGGCGCCGAAGTTCTGGCCCGCGATCCGATTGACGACGTCGCGATCTTGCGCATCCGTACAAAATCCGCCCTGCCCACCGTCAAGCTCGGCAACTCATCCGAAATTGAACTCGGAGAAACCGTTGTCGCCATCGGCAACGCCTTAGGAATATTCAAAAATACCGTTTCATCGGGGATCGTCTCGGGGCTCGCGCGCTCAATCCGGGCGGCAGGCGAAATGGACGCGAAACCGACTATTCAAGAATTGCGCGGCCTAATCCAAACCGATGCCGCTATCAATCCCGGCAACTCCGGCGGGCCTTTGGTGAACTTAGACGGCGAAGCAATCGGCATCAATGCCGCGATCGTCTTCGGCGCCCAAAATCTGGGATTCGCCATACCAGTGAACTACATCAAAAGAGACCTTGATGACTTAAACACTCACGGCAGGATCCGCAGGCCGCTTCTGGGACTACGCTATATGATGGTCAATGACCGCCTTCAGGAAAAAATGAAACTCCCGGTAAATCACGGCGCGATCGTCATGGGACAAATGCCGCACGCGGAAGCGATTATTCCCGGCAGTCCGGCGGCAAAAGCAGGCATCAAAGAAAAAGATATTATCGTGGAATGCAACGGCGAGGGGCTTACCGGAGAAAAAACGATTCAGGACTTTTTGGAAACCATGGAAGTCGGCGAAGTGATGAACCTCAAAGTTATGCGCGGTAAGAGAGCTTTAGATATGAAGGTGATACTGGCGGAAAGGAAATGACGGAGTAAGTAGAAAGTAGTTAGTAGTAAATAGTGAGTATAACGGTAGCCCTTAGAAACCGTTAGAGATAAGTTTATTTAGCATTTTCATTACTTCTTCAAGAATTTTTTCGGTTTCTGAAAAATCAAGGTTGCTGTTTGCAAAGATCTCTTTACTAATTTCAAGCTGTGTTTCAAGTTCCGCTCCGGAACCAAATGCAATCGCCAAAAATTGAGTTCGTTCTTTATCGTGATTCCTCCTATATCCTTCGGCTATATTCGAAGGAATAGAAACTGCGGCTCTCCGAATTTGGGAAGTAATCCCATAAGTTTCCGCTTTCGGAAAATTGTCCGTGAGTTGATAGATTTTAACTGCCAATTCTTTGGCTTTCTGCCATACAATCAGATTTTTATAACCCGTATCCATTTCGCAATACTCTACTCACTACTCACTAGATTGATCAAGCGTCCCGAAACGAAAACTACTTTTTTTGGCTTTGCGCCGGCAAGCGCGGTTTTGACTTTTTCGCGCGCGAGGACGATTTTTTCCGCTTCGGTTTGAGATATATTTCTCGGCGCGGAAATTTTGTCCCGCACTTTACCGTTTACCTGAATTACGAGTTCAAAAGTTTCTTCCTCAATTAATTTTGGATCGTATGCGGGCCACTTTTCTTCGCAGATGGATTTTTTGTTCCCGAGATTTAACCATAATTCCTCTGCGATGTGCGGAGCGAACGGCGCTATTAGTCTTAGTAAAAACCCTATTTGAAGAATAGTAATTGGTTTATTCGAAGCATGGCGGATTCTATAATCAGTAGTTTCTGACTCTTTACGGATTTCGTTTAAAAAGACCATGAGACTAGATATGGCCGTATTGAATGACATGCGCTCAATATCTTCCGAAACCTTTTTTATGGTCTGATGAAGCTTTCGATTAATGGTATCGTCTAGACTCTCTTCTTTATATGCGATCTGCTTATCGGTGTTTTCGGATTTATAAGCCCATTGCCACCAACTGAAATAGTCCC
>CAYJCQ010000074.1:0-4083 GCA_964368725.1 uncultured Candidatus Saccharibacteria bacterium | reverse complement strand
GCTTTCGCTTCTCTGCCAAGCGCGCACTTTTTCAATCAAAAGCGGATTTGAAGCAAGAAGCAGAATCACAATGAGCGGCAAAATAAAGATAAGATTATATAGCAGAAGATAGCCAAGGCCAGAAAAATAAGTCGCCTGATCATGGAGAAGGCCCAAAACCATAAGATACGGCCCTCCGGTGCAAGGAAATTCGCAGATGCCCACGAGGGCGCCCAAGACGAAAGCGGTAGGCATTGAGCCTTTTTCCATAAGAGCCGCCAGTTTATGGTGCGCCGCTTGAGGAATCCGCAATTTAACAGGAAACGCGGGAAAAAACTCATTAATCAAGTTGATCGCGCCGAAAACAATCAGGATAGTCGCGCCGACCTTGGCCATAAAATGCGGCGTGTTGAAAATATGCAGAGCCTGCACGATCCCGAGCCCGATTAAAACATAGACAAGGAACATGCCCGCGATATAGACGCCGCCGATCGCGAGAATCTTTGACCGCACTTTGCCCAAAGTCATGAGAAAAGCGATTGTCAAAAGCAATATTGAGAAGGCGCACGGATTAATACTGTCAATCAGAGCCGCAACCGATATGAGCGGCAGCATCCAAGTCCCGCTGGCTGACATTTTCCAGAGCAAATCCGGGCCTCCGCTCGTAAAGCGGAAAAACGCGAACAGCCCGAAAAGAGCAACGCCGGACGCTATAAGAACGATTAACTTTTTATTCATTAGATTAAGGCGTTACCATGACCGTGAAACCAAGCTCTAACGGCATGCCTTTGTCGTTTTCCAGATACACAGCTCGGTCAACGCGACCGACTCCCGCCGGTCCGTGAGCCGCCGGATCAAATACAACTTCCACTTCCGCTTCTTCGCCCGGAGCAAACTTTTCGTCAATGCGCGGCACGATTCCGTGTCCGGGCATCCCATAAGGGCCGAGTTTACTGCCGACTCTCACCAAATAAGCTGTCGTGCACATACACGAAGTGTATATCTTATTGATTGTCATTGGCTCGCTGAAACTGTTTTTAACCTTAAATGCGTGTCTAACCTCGCCTCTCGCCATGGAAATCGTTCCGAAATTGAACATTCTTTCTTCCGCCGTTAGCGCCTGATCGCCGCTCACCTGATCGCCTATTGAAGCCGTGGACCGGCCTCCGCCGTCCGGCCTCGCGAACCAGGCGAAAAGCATGACAACCAGAATCAGGGCTCCTATTCCTAAAATCGTTTGTTTGCTGTTCATGGTTTTTTAATACTTTTGTAATTGCGTATAATTTCGTATTTCGCAGCCGTGTTGGCTAAAACTAAAAATTCCTTTTAAAGGGATGTTAATGGCGCGTGAATCACCTGGCCGCCACCGGCGGCTTCTCTAGACGCGCCCTAAAAACGATTCGGGCTGTTTTCCGAAAGAGAAATCCAGGAACGTAAGCGCGATCGATAAGCTCGTGGTCCCGCTTCTCCGCTTCTATGCCAAAAAAATAATTGCGTCGTTTCTCTTGGCGCGTAGACCGAGGTTGATGCCGCGAGAAGTCGCAAAACCATCATAAGCAGTATCGCCAATCCCGCCGCGACTACCGCCGTGGAAAAACTTTTTAGCGCCCCGATGTGGAAATCAATAAAAGCAATGGCATTATCCGGGCAAATAGCCCCAAAAGCCGTTCTCGCGATGCAGTCGGAGTGCTCTCCCTCGGCGCCGATGGCTATAAAGCCCAGAACGGCTATAGCGAAGAAGCTTAAACCGATAATAATTGTCGCTAATGCCTTCATATTGCTTTTGCTGATTATAACGAAAATCAGCTAAAAATCATACTCCGCACGAGGCGCCTCCTTTTTCTTCCGGGACAAGCCCGAGCCGCTCGTTTTCCTTGCGGACATTCTCGTACCAGCCAAGGCCGGAAGAATAATCCTGGCCCATGACCGTTTTTGGATCAATATCGCGCCATTCGATTCCCTTTGCCGCCTTGAAATAAACCGCGGTTTGGATATAAGTATCCGGAAACCAAAAAGAATTGAAAGCGAGCGCTTCGCGGAAAAGTTCATCTTCGGTTAACCCTTGAGAAGCGCCTAATTCCAAGAGCCCGAGAAGCGCCGAACCGTGATTACAATCCTGAAAAAAAGTGGAGTTACCGCAGCAGGGACGATAGGTATTTTCGGCCACTCTCTTTACAAGCGTTTCCTGTTCAGAGGTAAGCGGCACTATTTTAAATTTATTGAAATAGGCGCCGCCGTTCTCTTCCTTGCCCAGCGTCCAGCCGCCGGTTGACGCGAAATTCATCAGATCCTTGCCGTTTACCGGGCTTGCCTCATTCACCTTCATGTAATTCGCGAGACCCAAGGGCCAAAGAACATTCAAATACGCGTTGGCATTTTCGCGGTTAATGAAAATCCGCTCATCCGACGGCGAACGCAAAAGCGCCGCCACTTCTTTTGGAGCTCCGCCGCGGTTAGCGTAAATGTCTTCAAATTTAAGGCGGTCAATCACGCCGGACTGAACGAGCTTCAAAACGCTGTCTTTAAAAACTATCTTGCTTTTGTGGCCGGATACCGGAATGACTGCCTCCGCGGCAGCTTCAAATTCAGCTTTATCGGGCATGACGCTGGAAGCCGTGAATTCCTTGTTGTCGCCCTCATTGATTATAGCCGCCTCTTTGGCAAGCTTCGGACCCTTATCGGCTCTCATATAACTGAATACCGATATGCCCGTGATAAAAACGAGAGCGAAAGCGATCTGCAAAGCAATGGAATTATTGCCTGAAGCGCGATTGAAATTCATAGTATATCTACTCTATCATAGAAATTATTAACACGCAAAAACGCGATACGACCCATGCCGTATTTATCCATAGTCATCCCCGCCTACAACGAATCATCCAGAATCATAAAGACGCTTGAACGTATTTCCGGCTATCTAAAAAGCAAAAAAATTACAGCTGAAATCATTGTCGTTGATGACGGATCAGCCGATGGAACGGCGGATGTTGTCAGGCGCTTTTCCGAAAAAGGAGTAAAACTTATCTCAAATGGCGCAAACCGCGGCAAAGGACATGCCGTGCGCGAGGGCATGCTTGCGGCCAAGGGCGGCTGGATTCTTTTTTCAGACGCCGATCTATCAACCCCGATAGAAGAACTTGATCGCTTTTTTGAGCACGCCGACTGGGACATAATAATCGCATCAAGAGCGTTAAAGGGTTCGCGAATCATTGTCCATCAGCCGCCGCACCGCGAACTGGGCGGCAAGCTTATTAATTTATTCGTGCGCCTGCTGGCACTTCCGGGCATCAAAGACACCCAATGCGGATTCAAACTCTTCCGCAAGGAGTGCGCCCAGAAAATTTTCACGCGCCAAACTCTTCACGGCTGGAGTTTTGACGCCGAAGTTCTCTTTATCGGGAAGAAGCTCGGCTGTCGTATTCTGGAACTGCCGGTCAGGTGGGAAAATGACGCGGATACGAAAGTAAAACCATTCAGGGCCGGCTTTCGCATGATCGCGGATCTTGTTAAGATAAGATTAAACGGCATAAAAGGTCTGTATAATTAAATTTTATTAAATCTCCATGAGTAAAAACGCCATCATTATCGGAATTATCATTTTAATCGCGGCCTTGGGCTTATTTTTCTGGCGCGGCAAAGACGCGGCTTCGCCCGAAGAAGCAATAACGGACCCCGGCTTAAACGGCGAGATCGCCGCCGAAACCCAAAATAATCACGCCGGAATCGTAATCAGAATAACGGAAAACGGTTTTGAGCCCAAGGAAATCACCGTGCCCGCAGGAACGGCTGTCGCCTTTTCAAACGAAACCGGAGAAAATCGCTGGCCGGCCTCTGGCCCCCATCCGACCCACCAGATTTATCCGGAGTTTGATCCTAAACGGCCGATTGCCGCCGGGGAATCATGGATCTTCACTTTCAACAAAATCGGGGAGTGGGGCTATCACGATCACTTATTCTCAAACATGACCGGGACGATAACCGTTGAATAATGCCTTTACCCTTTCACTTCGCCGGAAAGCCATTCAAAGATAAAAACCGCTCACCACGCTGAAAAACTGGCTTCGTCCAACGAATTTGATGAAATCAAATCGTTGGTGGAAAAAA